>CBQZLL010000122.1:0-8856 GCA_967749945.1 uncultured Frankiaceae bacterium | reverse complement strand
GTCCCCACCTCCCGCGAGGAGGGGTTCCGCGAGCTCTACCGCGCCGAGTACTCCGGCCTGGCCGGCTACTGCACCGCCCTGACCGGCGACGTGCAGCTCGCGCGGGACATCACGCAGGAGGCGTTCGCCCGCCTGTTCGCCCGTTGGGTCGGCGTCCGGGAGCCCAAGGCGTACGTCTACTACGTCGCGACAAACCTGGCCCGGCGCCACTGGCGGCGGAGCAAGCGCGAACGCGAGATCTACGACGAGATCGGCCATGCCCCGGCCGCGGAAACGCCCGTCCACGACCCGTGGCTGCGGGACCTGGTCGAACGCCTACCAGAACGGTTGAGAGAAGCCGTGCTCCTCCACTACTACGCCGACCTGCCGGTCACGGAGGTCGCCGTACTGACGAAGCGTCCCGTAGGGACGGTCAAGCGCCGCCTGCACGAGGCGAGGCAGCTCCTCGCCGTCGCGTTGGAGGGTCAGCGTGACTGACCCCACCTCGGCCCGGCCGCTGCCCCGGCGCTCGTACCCGCTCGTCGTCCCGCCCCCTGGCGGCTTCGAGGAGGCGGTCCACCGCGGCCGTAGGCTCCGCCGCCGTCGCACCGGCAGCGGGTCGGCGCTCGCGCTCATGCTCGTCGGCGCGCTCGCGTACTCGATGCTCGGCGGGCGTGGCGGCACCAACGGCCTCGACCCGGTCAACCAGCCGCCGGTCAGCGAACGGACCGACTTGCCCGGCCCCTCGGCGACCCCGAGCACCCCGCGGTCGTCCCCGGACAACGCCCGTAGCGGCGACGGCTCGACCACCGCCTCGGGGCCGCGCGGGGGCAATCCCGTGACGTCCGCGACGCCCGACACCTCCGTCGTCCCGCCGGTCCGCGACCCGGGCGACCCGACGCGCCCGTACGCGAAGCGCCAGCCGATCGGCCCGGCCGAGGACCTCGGCCCGAACACCGACACCAACTGCCTCATCTCGTCGACGAGCACAGCGAGCTGGTGCGCGACGACGACGGTCACCGATCCCAACCCGGAGAACGAGAACTACGTCCTGCGCTACACGCTGTGCCGCAACGTCAACGCCGGGGCCATCACGCTCCACTTCCACCGCAAGCAGCAGGTCGACTGGGTCGCGACAGACCTCACGCACTCGGACACCGTATGGACGTACTCCGCCGGGCAGCCCGTCGTCACCGCCGACGACACGCTGCGGTTCGACGCGGGGTACTGCATGTCGTGGACCGTCGAGTGGAACGGCTACGACGACTACGGCGACACCCCGCAGAAGGGCACGTACCGGCTGACGGCCCGCGCGCTGTCGGTCGAGAGCGTCCCACCGGACTCGGACGACTTCACCGAGTGAGCTAGGGCCGGTCTCTCGGATCGGCCCTAGCAGGGCTTGGCGAAACGCTCGTCGCGGCGCGCTTCGCCAGCCCACATCTCGTTCTGGGACGGCCGAACCGATCCGGGCCGTTTCGCCGAGCCCTACTAGACCGCCAGGTCGTCGGTCTTGGCGAGCAGCGCGGCCGCCGGCAGCGTGAACGTGAAGGTCGAGCCCTCGCCCAGACGGCTCTCGACCCAGATCCGGCCGCCCATCGCCTCGACGAGGCGGCGGGCGATATGCAAGCCGAGACCGGTGCCCTGCGCCTCGCGGGTCATGTGGTGCCCGAGCCGGTGGAACCGCTCGAACACCGCCTCCTTCTGGTCCTCGGGGATGCCGAAACCGTGGTCGGAGACGGTGACGACGACCTGCTCGCCCTCGCGGGCGACCCGCACCTCGATCGGTGTGCCGGCGGGCGAGTACTTGTCGGCGTTCGAGACGAGGTTGTTGATGACCTGCTCGACCCGGCCCGCGTCGGCCATCGCCGTGCCGGCGAGCCCGGCGCGGACGTGCTCGACGGGCCGGTCGGGGACCTGGCGGCGGAACTCCGCGAGCGACTTCTCGATGACCTCGTCGATGCCGACGGGCGTCGTGGCGACGACAAACTGGCCGCGGTCCATGGACGACACCGAGAGCACGTCCTCGATGAGCCGCTGCAACCGCCCGGTCTGGTGCATGAGCCGCTCGTGGATCTCGCGGCGGTCCTCCTCCGTCGGCTGGAACTCCGGACGCAGCAGCGTCGAGACCCAGCCGCGGAGCGACGTGAGCGGAGTCCGCAGCTCGTGCGAGACCGTCGCGAGGAACTCCTCCTTGGCCTGCGCCGCCTCGCGCAGCGCGGTGACGTCGCGGACGACGACGACGACCGTCTCGATGTCGCCGGCCGACGCACGGACGGCGGCGAGCGAGAGGTGCAGGTACCGCTTGCCGGTCTCGACCGAGCCGATGGTGACCGACGCCTCGGCCTGCGCGTCGTCGCCGAGCTTCGTGCGCAGCCACTCGGCGTTGACCGGCGTCCCGTCCGCGTCCTCGCCCGCGTGCCCGAGCGTGAACTGCGACCCGAGCACCGCGTCGGCCGGAAGAGCGGAGATGCGCGACATGGCCGGGTTCCACGACGTGACGCGGCCGCGGACGTCGACCGAGAGGATGCCGTCACTCGTGTTGTCGACGACCCGGCTCAGCTTGGTGCGCTCCTCGCGCATCTCCTCGTAGAGACGGGCGTTCTCGACCGACGTGGCGAGCTGGTTGGCGAACGTCCGCAGCACCTGGAGGTCGCGGGTCCGCATCCGCACGACGCCGGTGAAGCCGACGCGCAGCGTGCCGAGGCAGCCGTCGGCGGTCGCGATCGGGACGACCATGCACTGCTCGAGCCCGAGCGACTCGAGCTCGCGGCGCTGCGCCGTGGGCGCCCGACGGCGGAGCAGCTGGTACGGCTCGCGCTCCGACTGCGCGCGCGGCCAGAACGTCGCCGCGTCCTCGAGCGACCGGTTCTCCAGCAGGCGGGTGTCGCCGGCGGCCCTGCGCCACGTCGTGACGCGGCTCGTCGCCTCGTCGTCGACGAGCATGAGCTCGACGAAGTCGGCCTTGAACAGTGCCGCCGCCCGGTCGAGCACGACCTCGGCGATCTCGGCGCGGCGCAGTCGCGACAGGTCGCGCGACGTGTCCTGCAGCACCTGCCAGGTGTCGCGGTCCTCCCCCGCCCGCAGGTAGCCGCGGTACGCCGCGTACGTCAGGACGAGGAAGAACGGCAGCACGATGAGCGCGCCGCCGCTCTGCTGCGCGACCATCGCGACGCCGACGCCGGCGACGGTGTTGCCGAGCCAGACGATCGTCTGGAGCAGCGCGCCCTTGCGCAGGACGAGGCCAACAGGCAGGTCCTGCGACCAGGCCACTGCCATGCCGACGGTGATGCTGTTCCAGACGACATAGACGAGAGTCGCCGTGCCGAGGGCGATCCAGGTGTTCGAGTCGCCGACGTTGTCGTACGTCGTGCGGTTGCTCACGGCCACGACCGCGAACCAGGCGAGCCCGGTGCCCACAGCCATGCTGGCCGCGTTGAAGATGAGCTTGGTCGGCGGCCGCCGCAGCATCGCCTGCGCCGCGACGACCGCGAACGTCGAGACGAGGACGACCCAGCCACGCGGCAGCATGACGAGGCCGAAGACGACAGCCAGCTCCGACCAGGTGAACGAGTACCGGCTCTGCCCGAACCTGATGTTCATCAGGGCGACGTCGCCGATGAGGAAGAACGCGATCGCGAGCAGGAGGCTGCCGACTTGCAGATCCTTCGCGTGGACCGCGGCGGGAATCGCGTAGGCGATCGAGACGACGCCGAGTGCGACGATGAAGACAAGGAGACGCCTCAACCGGACCGGCAGTGCCGGTCCGGTCGAGACGCCCTTGCCTGACGTCATGTGCTAGTCGTCGTCACCGCTCGCGCGACCCACACCGCGTGGCTCGCTCTTCTCGCCGTTGACGTGCTGGCTCGCCTTGGGCCGGCTGCCCCACCAGGCGGTGAGATACAGCTCGGCGTCGTCACCGTACTCCGCGGAGGTCCAGCTCGCGCCGGTCCACGAAGCGCCGGTCCACGAGGCCCCGGTCCAGCTCGCACCGGTCCACGAGGCGCCGGTCCAGCTCGCACCGGTCCACGAGGCACCCGACCACGTACCGCCGGTCCAGCTCGCACCGGTCCAGCTCGCACCGGTCCACGAGGCGCCGGTCCAGCTCGCACCGGTCCACGAGGCGCCGGTCCAGGAGGCGCCGGTCCAGCTCGCACCGGTCCAGCTCGCACCGGTCCACGACGCGCCGTTCCACGGGTTGCAGCGGTCGTCGAACTCGCCCTCGAGCAGGGTGTAGTTGCCGTCCTGCTGGCAGTCGACGTAGACGTGCATGCCGCCACGGCTCGCCTCGATGGCGCCGAGACCGCTCGCCGTCGACGTCTGCTGCGTCGCCGGACCCGGGTTCGCGGCCGTCGCGGCCGTGAACGAGATGCGACCCGAGCCCTGCTGGTTGGCCGAGATCCCGCTGATCGGGTTCGCCGTCGACTTCAGCGCGTTCTTGACCTGGTCCGGAGTCCAGTCCGGGTGTGCGTTGACGAGCAGTGCGGCGACACCGGACGTGACCGCGGCAGCCTCGGAGGTGCCGGAGCCCTTGATGTAGCTCGGCGCGACGAGCGCCTTCGGGTTCTGCTGCTCGACGTACGAGCCGAACGAGCGGGTCGCGATCAGCGTGCGACCGGGCGCCACGACGTCGGGCTTGGTGAGACCCTGCGCCGTCGGTCCGCGCGACGACCAGCCGGGGATGCCGTCGTCGGCCGGGTTGACGTTGCCGAAGTCGTTGTACGCGCCCGCGGTCAGGACCATCGGGTCGTCACCGGGCTTGGTGATCGAGCCGGCCGTCGGCCCCGAGTTGCCGGCCGCGACGACGACGACGATGCCCTGCTGCCAGAGTCGCTCCACCGCGTAGTTGATCGGGTCGGTGGCGGGGTCCGCCGTCGACGTCGTGCCCCACGAGAGGTTGAGGACGCGGATGTTGAACTGGTCCTTGTATGCCGAGACCCAGTGCATCGCCTCGAGCATCGTCGAGACGTCGGCGGCACCGTTGTGGCCCGCGACCTTGACGCCGACGAGCGTGGCGCCAGGCGCGACACCGGCGTATGCGCCGTTGGTGTTGGTCGCCGAGTCGGCACCGCTGCCGCCGATGATGCCGGCCATGACGGTGCCGTGGCCGTAGTTGTCGACGATCGAGCCCTCGCCCGAGAGGTCGGGACCGTGCACGAGGCGGCCGGAGAAGTCGTTCATCGGCGAGACGCCGGTGTCGATGACCGCGACGCCGACGCCGGCGCCGATGTTGCCGGACGTCCACGCCGACGAGGCGCCGGACGCCTTGGCGAACGACGAGGCGACGGTCGTGTCGTCGTAGACGCTGCTCGCGAACTGGATCGAGCTGTTGTCGGTCGCGGCCCGGACGGCGGCGTTCCGGCGCAGCGCGGCGAGCGCCGAGACCGGCACGTGCGCCGCGAAGCCGTTGATGACCTCGAGTGGCTTGTCGACTGTCCCCCCGGCGGCGGTGACCGCGGCCGCCGCGGCGGCGACCTGCCCGGCCCTCGCCTGCACGATGACGCTGCGCATCGTCGTGGCGGTGAGGCGGCTCGTCGTCCGCGGCGCGGTCCACGTCGTTCCCTTGGCGACCGTGAGTCCGGACGAACCGGACAACGCGGGCGCCGCGACGCTCGCGAGGGTCGCGGTGACCGCGAACCATCGCAGGCGACGGGTAGGGGCGGGAGTTCGCATCAGGTTGTCCTCCGTTACGCAGCGTTGGCTGCTGTTGCTCTGAGTGAGGGATACACCACGAAAGGGATGCAGTCCTCGCCGGTTGTGTTCGAGGGAATACTTCCGGTGAACCAATCCCGTGTCCCTAGCACGTTGTGATCAAAAGAGCACGGTGAGTAGGTGGCCTCACCCGCGGACCTAAGACCCGTACCAAGTCCCGGTCGGTTGCCTCTGCCGGATGGCTCAGCGAGGCTAGGCCCGGATGGCCGAGCCGCTGGATCCTGTCGAGGCGCTGCGCCGGATCGCGTACCTGCTGGAACGGGCTCGCGAGCCCGCGTACCGCGTCCGCGCGTTCCGCCGCGCCGCCGAGACCGTCGCCGCGCTAGGCCCCGCCGACCTCCGCGACCGGGTCGCGGGCGACCGGCTGCGCGACCTGCCCGGGATCGGCGAGGTCACCGCCCGCGTCGTCGCCGAGGCGCTGGAGGGCGAACGGCCCGTCTACCTGCGCCGCCTCGAAGCGACCGAGGACACGCCGATCGACGAGGAGACGCAGGCGTTGCGCGCGGCGCTGCGCGGCGACTGCCACGTGCACTCCGACTGGTCCGACGGCGGCAGCCCGATCCGGGAGATGGCCGAGGCGGCACGCGCCCTCGGCCACGAGTACGTCGTGCTGACCGACCACTCCCCTCGGCTCACCGTCGCGAACGGCCTGTCGCGCGAGCGGCTGCTCGACCAGCTCGACGTCGTGGCCGCGCTCAACGAGTCGCTCGCACCGTTCCGGATCCTCACCGGCATCGAGGTGGACATCCTCGACGACGGTGCGCTCGACCAGGACGACGACCTGCTCGAACAGCTCGACCTCGTCGTCGCGAGCGTCCACTCGAAGCTGCGGATGCCGCGCGCGGAGATGACGAAGCGGATGGCGTACGCCGTCGCCAACCCGCACACCGACATACTCGGCCACTGCACCGGCCGGCTCGTCGTCGGGCGCGGGCGGCCCGAGTCGGAGTTCGACGCGGAGCTCGTGTTCGCGGCGTGCGTGGAGTTCGGGACCGCGGTCGAGGTCAACTCACGGCCGGAACGCCTCGACCCGCCGAAGCGGCTGCTTCGCATCGCCGTCGAGGCCGGCTGCCGGATCGCCATCGACACCGACGCGCACGCGCCCGGGCAGCTCGAGTGGCAGCCGTACGGCTGCGAGCGCGCGGCCCGCTGCGGCGTCCCCACCGAGTCCGTGGTCAACACGCTGCCCGCCGACGACCTGCTCGCCTGGACCGGCGGTCGCGCGAGCGGGCTGCCGTCCCAGAACTCGTGATCTTGGCGATGTTCTGCACGCATAGGGTGCAAACCCTCGCCAAGATCACGAATAGTGGGCGGCATGGAGTGGCCGGATCCGCTCGACGCGCGGGTACGCGCGGCGCTCGCCGCCCTCGGACCGGAGCCCGGCGCGGCGGCGCCCGCGGTCTTCGCGGCGGCGTTCGCGGCGCAGGCGACGAGCCGGCACCTCGACTTCGCCGCGCGCTGGCTGCACGAGCGCGGCACCGGCTTCTACACGATCGGGTCCGCGGGCCACGAGTCGAACGCGTACGTCGCCGCCGCGCTGCGGCCGACCGACCCGGCTCTGCTGCACTACCGGTCGGGCGCGTTCTACCTCGCCCGTGCCGCGCAGGTCCCGGGCCACGACGCGATCCGCGATGTGCTGCTCGGCGTCGTCGCGGCGGCCGGCGACCCGATCTCCGGCGGGCGGCACAAGGTGTTCGGCAGCCGCCCCCTCGCCGTGATCCCGCAGACCTCGACGATCGCGTCGCACCTGCCACGCGCGGTCGGCGTCGCGTTCGCGATCGAACGCGCGCGCAAGCTCGGCGTCGACTCGGCGTGGCCGCAGGACGCGGTCGCGGTGTGCAGCATCGGCGACGCGTCCATCAACCACTCGACCGCGACCGGCGCGCTCAACGCCGCCGGGTGGGCGGTGGAGCAGGGCCTGCCGTCGCCGTTGCTCGTCGTGTGCGAGGACAACGGCATCGGGATCAGCGTGCGGACGCCCGAGGGCTGGGTGGCCGCGACCGCGCAGCGGCCGGGCGTGACGTACTTCGCCACCGACGGCGCCGACCCGACCGCGACCTGGGACGCCGCGCGCGCAGCCGTCGCCTGGGTACGCGACCGGCGGCGGCCCGCGTTCCTCCACCTGCGCACGGTGCGGTTCCTCGCGCACGCGGGCTCCGACGTCGAGTCCGCGTACCGCACGGTCGCCGAGATCGAAGGGGACCTCGCGCGCGACCCGCTCGTCGCGACCGCGCGGCTGCTCGCGCCGGGCGAGGCAGTGCGGATCTACGCCGCGTGCGGCGACGCGGTCGCGCGAGTCGCCGAGGAGGTCGCGGGCAGCAGGCCGCTGGAGTCGCTCGCCGAGGTCGTCGCGCCGCTCGCGCCGCACTCGCCGGACCGGGTCGCCGCGGTGGCGGCCACGGCGCCGCGCGACGACCTCGGCGACGCTCGCGAGCCGCTGACGCTCGCCCAGTCGGTCAACCGCGCGCTGCTCGACCTCGCGGCCGTCCATCCGGGACTGCTCGTGTTCGGCGAGGACGTCGCGCGCAAGGGCGGCGTGTACGGCGTGACGCGCGGCCTGCTGGCGCGGCTCGGTCCGGCGCGGGTGTTCGACACCGTGCTCGACGAGCAGACGATCCTCGGGCTCGCGCTCGGCGCGGGGGTGAGCGGGCTGCTGCCCGTCCCGGAGATCCAGTACCTCGCGTACCTGCACAACGCCGAGGACCAGCTCCGCGGCGAGGCGGCGTCGTTGCGCTTCTTCTCGAACGGCCAGTACGCGAACCCGCTCGTCGTCCGCATCGCGTCGTACGGCTACCAGAAGGGCTTCGGCGGACACTTCCACAACGACGACGCGGTGGCGGTGCTGCGCGACATCCCGGGGCTCGTCATCGCATCGCCTTCGGCTCCCGACGACGCAGCGGCGATGCTGCGGACCTGCGTCGCGGCGGCGCTGGTCGACGGCGCGGTGTGCGCGTTCCTCGAACCGATCGCGCTGTACCACGACCGGACGTGGGTGGCGCCGTACCCGCACGCGTCGGCACACGTCCCGCTCGGCCGCGCCCGTACCTACGGCGACGGCGGTGACCTGACGGTCGTGACGTTCGCGAACGGCGTGCCGATGAGCCTGCGCGTCGCCGAACGCCTTGCCGCGCAAGGCATCCGGGCGCGGGTCGTCGACCTGCGGTGGCT
>CBQZLL010000121.1:0-8897 GCA_967749945.1 uncultured Frankiaceae bacterium | reverse complement strand
GCGCGCTGGCAGCACTCCTCGTGGTTCATCTCGTCGCGGGTGATCGAGAAGAAGCACTTGCGGATCGGGTCTTCCTGATGCATCTCGAACGCGTGGATCGTCGCGCGGGCGAAGACCGCGGGCCCGCTCGCGTCGAAGTTCGCGAGCAGCGCCCACCAATACATCATCCCGAGGCGTTCTTCGCGGCTGAAGTCCTCGGCGCGCAGGTCGTCCCACGGCAGGTCGCTCGGGTTCCAGAGCATCACCTTGGACTTCTCGTAGATCTCGACGAGCTTCTGGGTCTCGACCCGCCACTCCATCGGATAGATGTTCGGCTGCGGGATCTCGGGGGCCGGCCAGAAGCCACCGTCGGGCACGACGAGCCGGGTCTCGGTCACGAGTCTCCTCTAACACTGTCCCTGGATCTAACAGGGTCATGCGCGAACAGCGCTGAAGTGTCACAACCCTACCCGGGGAAACTCGTCAGGCCAAGCCCTCCAGTTCGTGTCCGTCCTGTGCCGATACGCCCCATGGGCCCGATTCCGCTGCGCCGTACGGAGGTATGTCATGCCACTCGACCTGATGGTCGGGGACGACCACTGGAGTGTGGGGTCGCCGGAGCTGTTGCACGCGTTCTTCTCGACGGTGAGCGTCCGGCTGGAACCGAGTGGCTGGGGCACCCGCTTCCCGGCGCTCATGGACGACCTGTACCAGGGCGAGCTGCTGCCGGACCGGGTCGAGACGGCGATGTCCGAGCTGCTGCTCGCCCGCCGCGAGCTCGCGTTCCGACCGCCGAGCCAGGTCGTGTGGGACGTCGACGAGCCGCACGCGCCGGCCCCCTGGGGGGACGCGCTCACCGGCGCGCCCGACCTCTCGAAATGCTTCTACACCGACGACGGCCGCGACCTGTTCGACGTCCTGCTCGTCGCGCTGATGCGGCTGCGTTCGGTCGCCGGCGAGTCGCTGCGGATCGTCGAGGACGCCTACTCCGTGTCGTAGCGCGAACGCTCAGCCGGCGCCGAAGGTCAGCTCCGGCTCGACCGCGCGCCGCCCGCACAGCCACAGACCGAGCTGCTCCGCGGTGCCGTGGACCGCCTGACCGCGGCCGATCGCGCGGCCCGTGTCGGTCGGGACGACACGATGGTCCTTGAGTCGGGCCGGGCCGAGCACGATGCCCTCGCGCAGCATCGCGCGGGACGACGCGGGCGGGATCTCGCGACGGCGGCCGAGGCCGCGGAGCACGTCCTGATGGTGGATCGCGAGGTCGCCGAGTAGGCCGTACGACCCCATCAGCGACAGCACCGCGGGATGCGCGGCCCACTCGCGGAGGCGGGCGAGCAGCGCGTCGCGGTCGAGGGCGCGCATGCGTTCGACGATGCGGGCGTTGCCCTTGTTGACGTTGCCGAGCGCCTTGACGTACTCGGCGGGCGCCTCGTCGATGCCGAGGATGTGGCCGACGACGTCGCGGGGCGCCCAGCCCTCGCACAGCGTCGTACCGTGCTCGAGCTCCTCGGGCGTCAACGACTCGATCGTCGCGAGGAACGCGGCGCGCTCGGCGCGGTACGCGCCTTCTCCGGGGAACATGCGGTCAGGCGATCTTCACGTCGCCGAACACCTTGCGCACCAACGGTTCGAAGTGTTCGAGCGGCTCGGTGGCGTAGCCGGGATCGAACGCCGCCTGGTCCCATTCGTCGGTGAACCGTTCGGCAGCGGCGTACCAGGGCTGGTCCTTGTGCTGCGCGCGGGCCTCGGGGTCCTTGCCGAGGTAGGCGTAGTAGTGCCGCCCCTGGAAGTCCTGGTGGGTGCGGACGATCTGGTAGGTCTCCTCGGAGACGTACGGCCGGATGATCTCGGCCGCGATGGCCGGATGGTTGGCGAGACTGACGACCTTGCCGACGTCGTGGCACAGCGCCCCGACGACGAGGTCGTCGGCGGCACCGGCGCGCTCGGCGAGCGTCGCCGTCTGCAGCGCGTGGGTGAGCTGGTTGACGCCGAAGCCGCCGGTGAGGCCTTCGAGGGTGCGCAGCATCGCGAGGACGCGGTCGGCGACCTGCTCCTGGTACGGCACCGACTCCTGCGCGATGACCATCCAGTCGTCGACGGTGCTCTGGTCCATCCGCGTGAACGTCATGGCGCGATCGTAAGCAGCGCGTCCAGCCAGGCGAAATGCCCGACGGGCGGATCGTCGTCCGCGCGGGTCAGGGACCGCGGCTCCCCGGGTACGACGCGCAGCCCCATCGCGCGCCGCAGGTCCGGGTGCCCGAGGGTGACGTAGACGGCCGCTCCGTCGCGCACGTCGGCGAGGAAGACCAGCCCCGCCGGGTCGTACGGCGCGACAGTGGGCCGGAGGTCGGCGAGGATGGCGTCGGCACGGTCGAGGAGGTTGCCGCGCAAGCCCTCGACCCGGATCGCGACCTCGTCGGCGGTGACGTCGCGCGGCAGCACCACCAGCGTCGGGACGATGGCGCCTTGCTGCTGGTACAGGACGTCCGCCTCGCGCAGCCAGCGCAGGCAGAGGTCGTCGAAGAGCGCAGTGACGCCCGGCACGCCTGCCAGCATAGGGTCGGCGGCATGACGGACGAGGGGACGCCCCGCGAGATCGACCTGCTCGTCGACGCGTACCTCGGCTGGCTCTGGACGGCGTCGCCGGTCGTCGCGACCCAGCTCGGTGTCGACGGCCACGACCACGAGCGGCCCGACCTGACCGCCGAGGGGTTCGCCCGCCGCGCGGCGGACGAGGACGCGTGGCTGGCGCGGTTCCGCGCGCTCGACGATGCCGACCTCAACCCGGACGAGCGCATCGACCGCGACCTCGCCGTCTCGACGCTGCGCGGCGCGCAGCTCGAACGCGACTGGGCCGTGTGGCGCCGCAACCCCGACACGTACACCGCGCCCGCGCTGACCGGGACGTTCCTGTTGTTCCTGCATCGCGGCCGGCCGGACCGCGACCTCGCCGAGGCTGCGCTCGCCCGCCTCGAAGCGGCGCCGGCCCTGCTGGAGGCGGGCAAGGCGAACCTCGACCCGGCGCTCGCGTCGCGGGTGCTCGTCGACCGCGCGCTCGGCCAGGCTCGCGCCGGAGTGGCGTACGCCCGCGAGGTCGTCGCCGCCGAGGTCGCGGACCCCGCGTTGCGCGAGGCCGTCGCGAAGGCCGGGGACGTCGCCGCGACCGCGTACGCGGACTTCGCGGCGTTCCTCGAAGGCTTCGCGGAGCGGGCGACCGGACCGTTCGCCATCGGCGAGGACCTGTACTCCGCGCTGCTCCGCGAACGCGAGGGACTGTCGTACGGCGCCCGCGAGCTGCGCGAGCGCGGGCAGGCGGCGTACGACGAGCTGGCCGCCGACATGCGCCGCCGTACCCGCGAGATCGCCGGTCACGACGACTGGCGCGCGCTGCTCGACGAGCTCAACGCCGACCATCCCGCGACGCCCGAGGCGATGCGCGACGCGTACGCCGACTGGACCGCGAAGGCGCGCGCGTTCTGCCGCGAGCGGCAGCTCGTCACCCTGCCGAACGGCGAGGACTGCGTGGTCGAGCCGTCGCCGCCGTTCCAGCGGCCGGTGCTCGCGGTCGCGTCGTACGTCACGCCGCCGGCGTTCCGCGATGGGCGCACCGGTCACTTCTTCGTGCCGTACCCGCCCGACTCGGCGGACGCGGACGAGGTGCAGAAACGCCTGTCCACCAACAGTTTCTCGTCCATCCCGACGATCTCGGTACACGAGGCATACCCCGGTCACCACTGGCACCTGACCTGGGCGCTGGCCCAGCCGCGGCCGCTGCGGAAAGTCGTCGGGACCGCGTACTTCGTCGAGGGCTGGGGCCTCTACAGCGAAGAGATGATGAAGGAGCAGGGCTTCTTCACCGATCCGCGACAAGAACTCTGCCAAGTCGATGCGCGACTGTTCCGCGCGGCGCGGATCGTCGTGGACACCTCGCTGCACCTCGGCGAGATGACGGTCGAGGAGGCGGTGACGTTCATGTCGACGAAGGCCTCGCTCTCGGTCCCGACGGCGCGCGCGGAGGTGGCACGCTACTGCGCGTGGCCGACGCAGGCGGCGTCGTACCTGACGGGATCGCTGGAGATCCAGCGCATCAGGGGCCGGTGGTTCGCGGAGGGCCGCGGGACGCTGCGCGAGTTCCACGACGCCATCGCGGGCTCCGGGCGGATGCCGTTGAACCTGGCCGAACGCGCGGTCCTCGGCAGCGCCTGACCTCGTGCGCCGCTACGCCGCCGCGGTCGCCGTCGCGCTCCTCGCGTTGCCGGGCTGCACGGTCGGCGTCCGCCGTACGCAACCATCGTCGTCACCGACGACCGCGACCGCGTCGGTCGCGCCGCCGCAGTGCCGAACCGCGTACCGGCCACCGGACCCGAAGCGCCCGGTGATCGCGCTGACGTTCGCCGTCGACGACGCGCACGCGATCGTGACCGGGACCGAGCACGTCGCGTTCACACCCGACCGGCCGGTCACCGAGCTGGTGTTCCGGCTCTGGCTCAACGGCCCCGGGCCCGCCGACAACGACGGCCGCATCGACGTGACGCGAGCGAGCCTGCCGATGCGCACCGAGGCGGCGGGCGCGCCGGCGGGTCTGCCGGGAACGCTGCTGCGGCTCGCCCTCCCGAAACCAGTCGCCGCGGGGCAGCGCGTGACGGCGGACCTGGCGTTCACCATCACGCTGCCGACCTCGGACGTGGACCGCTGGGGTCATACGGCACGGACTGCGTGGTGGGCGAGCGCGCACCCGTTGCTCGCCTGGGTCCGCGGCAGCGGGTGGGTCACCGACGACGCGGTCGGCCTGCTCGGGGAGACGGCGGTCAGCGAGGTCGCCGACTACGACGTCACGGTCACCGCGCCCGCCGGCGACACGGTCCTCGGCAACGCGTTCACCGACGAGCCGAAGGCCGCGCCGCACGGGCGGCGGACGTGGCACTTCCGCAATCCCGAGGCGCGTGACGTCGCGGTCACGGCGGGACCGTTCGAGGTGCGACGGTCGAGGGTGCGCGGCGTGCCCGTCACGACCGCTGTGTCCGCCGAGCTCGCGGCAGGCTCCGACGCGGAACGAACGTTCGGTCCGATCGCCGTCGACGCGTCCGACGCGTTGCGGGTGTTCCAGGAGACGTTCGGGGCGTTCCCGTTCCCGACGCTGACGATCGTCGCGCTGTCGGCCATCCGCGGCGCGGGCGTCGAGTACCCCGGGCTCGTCTTCGTCGGGACCCGGCGCTACGACGTCGTCCTGCCGCACGAGATCGCACACCAGTGGTTCTACGGTCTCGTCGGCGACAACCAGGCCGAGGACCCGTGGCTCGACGAGGCGTTCGCGACGTACGGCGAGGCGCTGGTCGACCCCGACAGGGCGGCAACGTACCTCGACACGGTCGACGCGCGCGGTGCGGTCGGGGAGTCGATGGCGTACTGGGACGAGCACCAGGAGGACTACGGCAAGATCGTCTACGCGAAGGGCGCGGGCACCCTGCTCGCCGCGCGCGCGGCGAGCCCCGCGCTGTTCGACGCGCTGTTGCGCTGCTTCGTCGCCGAGCACGCGTTCCAGGTCGTCACGCCCGCGGACCTCGCGGCCGCGCTCGCGCCGATGCCGCGCGCGGTCGAGCTGCTCCGCGACGCGGGCGCGCTTCCCGGCTAGCCGGGTCGCGGGTGGGTAGCCTCTGCGCCCGTGACCGAGGTGCTGCTGTACCTGCTCGACAAGGACCTGCCGCCGCCGTCGTACGCGCATCCCGGCGACGCGGGCGCGGACCTGCGCACGACGGTCGACGTGACGCTCGCACCCGGCGAGCGCGCCATCGTCGGGACCGGCGTCGCGATCGCGTTGCCCGAGGGCTACGCGGCATTCGTGCACCCCCGTAGCGGCCTCGCCGCGAGCCACGGGCTGACCCTCGTCAACGCTCCAGGCACCGTCGACGCGGGGTACCGGGGGGAGATCAAAGTGATCCTGTACAACTCGGACGCGCGAGAGCCGGTAGCGTTGCGACGCGGCGATCGCATCGCGCAGCTCGTGGTCGAGCGAGTCGAGCGGGTGGTCTTCCGCGAAGTCGACGAGCTTCCCGCGTCGGCGCGAGGCGAAGGCGGCCACGGGTCGACCGGTAGATAGAGGACGAGGAGCAGCGCGGTGGCGTTCGGACGCAAGAAGAACAAGGACGACGAGCCCGAGGTCGAGGCGGTCGTCGAGGCGGCGCCGCCTGCGCCCGAGCCGGTCGCGGTGACGACGGGCCCGTACGACGCCGACGACCTCCCCGACGGCGACGAGACGCCGCGGCTCGACCTCGGCGGGATCCGGGTGCCCGCGCCCGAGGCCGTCGAGATTCGGGTCGACGTCAACCCAGAGGGCCACGTCGTCAGCGCCGTCGCCGCGCACAAGGGCAGCCAGCTGCAGGTCAACGCGTTCGCCGCGCCGCGCCGCGAAGGTATCTGGGCCGACGTACGGACCGAGATCGCGGCGTCGTTGAACGGCGAGCAGGGCGGGTCGGCGGAGGAGGCGGAGGGGCCGTTCGGCACCGAGCTGCGCGCGCGCATCCCGGCCGGGCAGCCGGGGCAGTTCACGCCCGCGCGGTTCATCGGCATCGACGGGCCGCGGTGGTTCCTGCGTGGGCTGCTCACCGGGCCCGCCGCGACCGACCCGGTGCAGGCGACCGCGCTGGAGGAGGTGTTCCGCGGCACCGTCGTCGTCCGCGGCAACGAGGCCATGGCGCCGCGCGACAGCCTGCCGCTGCACCTGCCGCGCGAGGCCGCGGAGGCCGCCGCGCACCAGGCCGAACGCGCCCGTGCCGAGGCCGAGGGCAAGCCGTACACCGACGAGGACTTCAACCCGTTCGAGCGCGGTCCGGAGATCACGGAGACGCGATAGCGGCCCGGCAGGCGTCCAGCGCGGCGTCGCCGAGCAGCGGCCGCCGTTCACCCCACTCGGCAAGCGTCAACGCCCGCAGCGCCGCGCGCGGGACGGCGGCGGCATACGCGTCGGCGGCCGCGAACGGGTGCCCTGGGTCGTCGACGAGTCCGACCACCCCGGTCGGTGTCGCGATGCCCTTCAGCAGATCGATGCCGGGCGCCTCGTCGGCCGCGACCGCGCGGAACGCCGCGACCAGTGACTCGGGGTCGTGCCGCGGCCAGGACCGGTCGAGCTCGATGACCACCCACCGCGGGACGGCCGGGTCCGCCGCGATCCGGCGCACCGTCGCCGCCACACCGGTCGACGCGATCTCGGCCGCGAGGGCGTCGTTCACCCGCGCGGTCGTCGTGTCCTTGCCGAGCCAGCCGGGGATCGCGAGGAGGACGGCGTCGAATGGCGCGCCGGTCGCGGCGTACGAGGCGGCGACGTGCGCGCCGAGGGACGTGCCGCCGACGAGCCGCGCGCCGGTCGCCGCGACGACGGCCGCGAGGTCGCCGACGTGCCGGTCGAGTGCCTGGTCGGCCGGGTCGGGGAGCGGCGTGCTGTCGCCGTGGCCGCGCAGGTCGTACGTGACCAGCCGGTACCCAGACTCGACGCATCCGGCCCAGCAGCGCGCGGCGAACTCGCCCGTCGAGCCGACGCCGTGGGCGACGACGGCGGCGGGTGCCGCCGGGTCGCCGCGTTCGGTGAGCGCGAGCGTCACGCCGCCCGCGTCGAGCCGCCACGACCGCATGCCCGCGATTGTGGCGGCTCGACGTTCGCGACTACGTGGTGATCGTCGTGCAGCCCCAGTCCTCGTCGACCGTGCCGGTGCGGTGGTCGAGGGTCAGAGCCGGGTTGTACGACCACGACTGGGAGGTGCAGATCGACGCCGGGCCGTACGGAATGTTGAGCTGTCGCCCGAAGAACCACACGCCGACGTCCGGGTCGCTCTTCCGCGAGTCGTGGTAGAAGACCGTGCCGTTGCCGTCCTTGATGTCGCACGTGCCGGTGATGTCGCTGCCCGCGCCGTAGGGCGCGATGAAGACGCCGATGAGCTGTCCGGTGGTCATGTTCCCGGACCGGCCGGTGACGATGTACTGGCAGGACGCGTAGCTGAGGTCGCTCGCGTGCGCGACGGCGGGCGTCATGGAGACGGCGAGGGCGCCGGCCGTGAAGAGGAGGGGTACTGAACGCGCCATGGGTGATCCCCCGATCAGGTGGTGAAATGTCAGGATATGCACCATTGACCGTGCGGGGCGGACCGTCAAGACCCGGGCCGGGGCATCCGCCGCGCGCCCGCGTTCGCGGGGTGCGATCCTCCGGAGTATGAGCCGTCGGCCGCTCCTCACCGGCCTGGTCGTCGGAGGGCTGGTCGCCGGGTCGGTCGTCGTGGCGCTGTCGGTCGGCGCCGACCGGGCCGCGCGGCTCGCGGGCGGGTCCGACCGGGTCGTCGCGCCCGAGGATGCCGCGCCCGCGCCCGAGCTCGCCGGGATCGCCGAGTGGCTCAACACCCAGCCGCTCACGATGGCCGGGCTGCGGGGGCGGGTCGTGCTCGTCGACTTCTGGACGTACTCGTGCATCAACTGCCGCCGGACGTTTCCGTTCCTCCGGGCGATGCACACGACGTACGCGGCGCACGGGCTCACCGTCCTCGGCGTGCACACTCCGGAGTTCGACTTCGAGAAGCTGCCGGACAACGTCGAGCGCGCGGTCCGCGCGCTGGACGTGACGTGGCCGGTCGCCGAGGACCCGGACCGCGCGACGTGGGACGCGTTCCGCAACCAGTACTGGCCCGCCGACTACCTCGTCGACCGCGCCGGGCGCATCCGGTTGGTGCACGTCGGCGAGGGCGGAGACGAGGCGATCGAGAACGCGGTACGGTCGCTGCTCGCGGACGGCGGCGACCCCGGTCCGGCACGCGTAGGGGATGTGCAGTCGCCTCCGCCCGCGGCATCACTGACACCCGAGATCTACCTCGGTTCCGAGCGCCGCACCGGCGAGTACGTCCGGCTCTCCGGTCCGACGGCCGACGGCGCGCAGT
>CBQZLL010000120.1:0-8923 GCA_967749945.1 uncultured Frankiaceae bacterium | reverse complement strand
ACAACCACGTCGCGGGCAGCGCCACGACGATCCGCGTGACGTTCAACGACGGCACGTCGGCGGACGCGCGCCTCGTCGGTGCCGACGCCGCGTCCGACCTCGCCGTCGTGAAGGTCGACAAGACCAGCCTCAAAGCCGCGGCACTCGGCTCCTCGGCCAACGTCAGGGTCGGCGACCAGGTGCTCGCAATCGGCTCGCCGCTCGGCCTGTCCGGCACGGTCACCGCCGGCATCGTCTCCGCGCTCAACCGCCCGGTGAACACCACCGAGGACCAGAGCACCTTGGGCGGCAACGGCGTGACGACCGTCATCGACGCGATCCAGACCGACGCCGCGATCAACCCCGGCAACTCGGGCGGCGCGCTCGTCGACCTCGCGGGGCAGGTCGTCGGTATCAACAGCGCCATCGCCACGGCCGGGTCCACGTTCGGCGGGCAGGCCGGCAACATCGGCGTCGGCTTCGCCATCCCGATCGACCAGGCCAAGTCCATCGCGACCCAGCTCATCGAGACAGGTCACGCGTCCCGCGCGCAGCTCGGCGTCTCGGTGACCGACGCGACGACGTCGAGCGGCAACACGCACGCGGTCATCCAGGCCGTCACGTCCGGCGGCCCGGCCGACAACGCGGGTCTCAAGGCGGGCGACGCGATCCTCGCCATCGGCGACCACCAGGTGTCCGACGCCGACGGCCTCATCGCCGCGGTCCGGGCGCACACGCCGGGCGAGACGGTCCAGGTGACGTACGAGCGCGACGGTTCGCGGCACACTGCCACCGTGACCCTCACGGACGCCGCAGCGGGATGACCGGCGACGCCACCGTGCTCGTCGTCGACGACGACCCGGAGCTGCGGGCGGCGCTGACCCGAGCACTGCGGCTCGACGGCTACGACGTGACCGCCGTCTCCAACGGCCTCAAGGCCATGGAGGCGATGCCCGAGGTCGAGCCCGACCTGCTCGTGCTCGACCTGATGATGCCGTACGTCGGCGGCCTCGAAGTGTGCCGCCGGCTGCGCGCCAAGGGCGACCGGACGCCGATCCTCGTGCTCACCGCGCGCGACGAGGTCGGCGACCGGGTCGCCGGGCTCGACGCGGGCGCGGACGACTACCTGGTGAAACCGTTCGCGCTGGAGGAGCTGCGCGCCCGGCTGCGCGCGTTGCTCCGGCGCACCCGGGCGGACGACGACGACGCGGGGGCGGTCGCGCTCGCCGACCTCACCCTCGACCCCGACACCCGGGAGGTCTTCCGCGGCGACCGTCCGGTCGACCTGACCCGGACCGAGTTCGCGCTGCTTGAACTGTTGCTGCGCAACGCGGGCCGCGTCCTGACCCGCGACCTGATCATGGACCGGGTGTGGGGGTACGAGCTCGAACCCGCGTCCAACTCGCTCGAGGTGTTCATCGGCTACCTCCGGCGCAAGACCGAGGCGGCCGGCGAGCCCAGGCTGATCCACACCGTGCGCGGCGTCGGCTACACCGCCCGCGAGCCGCAGTGACCACACCGTCCGACGAGCCGCGCTGGTGGGACATCGACCGCTCGCTGCGGTCGCGTCTCGTCGCCGTCGCGATGCTCGCCACGGTCATCGCCGTCAGCGGCGTCATCGGCGTCGCGTACGTCGCCGTCCGCCACGAGCTGCGCGGCCAGCTCGACGCGGAGCTCCGCCGCCAGACCGTGTCGTTGCAACGCCAGGTCGTGCGCGGCAACCCGCTCGGCCTCCGCCCCCTCATCGAGATCGGCCAGATCGGCGGCTACGTCCAGGTCATCGACAGCACCGACGGCTCGGGTACGCCGCTGCAGACCGTCGCGCTGCCCATCACGACCGCCGATCGCCAGGTCGCCACGCGCGCCCGCGGCGAGGTCGTCCGCGACGCGCGGATCGACGGCCGGCGCGTGCGGATGATCACCAGTCCGCTCGTTCCCGGCTTCGCCGTCCAGGTTGCGATCCCCGCGACGACCGTCGACCTGCAGCTGCGTCGGCTCGCGGCGTCGTTCGCACTCGTCGCGGCCAGCGGCCTCGCGCTCGCCGCCGCGATGGTGTGGGGGGCGTCGCGTCGCGCGCTCGCGCCGGTCAGCACGCTGACCGATGCCGCCGAACGCATCGCCGCGACCCGCGACCTCGCGCTGCGGATCGACGCCACGCGGCACGACGAGCTCGGGCGGCTCGCCGCGAGCTTCAACACGATGCTCGGCGCGCTGGAGCAGTCGGTCGGGGCGCAACGACAGCTCGTCGCCGACGCGTCGCACGAGCTCCGTACGCCACTCGCCAGCCTGCGCACGAACGTCGAGGTGCTGCACCGCGTCGCGGAGCTGCCCGACGACGTTCGCGAGGAGGTCCTCGCCGGCATCGTCGGCCAGGTCGAGGAGCTGACCGCGCTCGTCGCCGACGTCGTCGAGCTGGCGCGCGGCGACGAGCCGGTGGAGTCGTTGGAGCCGGTGGCGTTCGACGAGATCGTCGACCGCGCGGTCGACCGTGCGCGACGGCACTGGCCGGCCGCAGAGTTCACCGTGGCGACCGAGCCGGTCACCGTACGCGGCGTGCCGCGGCGGCTCGACCGCGCGGTCGCGAACCTGCTCGACAACGCGGCGAAGTTCTCCGGTCCGGACGCGCGTGTCGACGTCCATCTCACCGCGGCAGGGACGCTGACCGTCCGCGACCACGGACCCGGCATACCGGCGGACGCGCTGCCGTATGTGTTCGACCGCTTCTACCGGGCGGAGGAGGCGCGCGCACTGCCCGGGTCCGGCCTCGGCCTCGCCATCGTCAAGCAGTTCGCCGAGGCACACGGCGGCCGGGTGGTCCTGCGCAACGCCGCCGACGGCGGCGCCGTCGCCGAGCTCACGCTGCCGGCAACGCCGTAGAACCCTCAGCATTCGTTCAGGTGCCGGCGCTTCGATGAGCGCCATGATCGCTGCCGGCTATGCCGCGAACGAACTCCGCCGCCGCAGGTCCCGCACCGTCCTCACCGCATTGGGCCTCGCCTCGGGCGTCGGGCTCGTCATGGGGATCGTCGGCGTCTCGGCCGGGCTCGACCAGGCGCAACAGCGGGTGCTCTCGCCGTTGACCTCGGTCGGCACCGACATCCTCGTCACCCGCACCGTCGGGGCGACGACATCCACGACGCCGACGCCGAGCGCGACGCCGAGCACCGACGGCCGCGGCGGCCGCGGGTTCTTCGCCGGCGGACCCGGCGGGGGTGGTGGCGGCGACGACGGGCTGTCGTCGCTCAACGACGAGGACGCCACCGCTCTCCTCAACGAGAACGCCTCAGTCGTCACCGACCTGTCGAAGCTCGGTAAGGCCGGCACCAAGTTCACTCGCGACTTCTTCCTGCCAGGGACGTTGCTGACGTTCCCCGACGACGCGGTGTCGCAGATCTCTGGCGTCGAAGGCGTGACGTCGGCGGTCGGCGGCCTCAGCCTCCAGGCGCAGCACCAGACCGGCACCGTCCCCAACATCGTCGCAAACGTGAAGACCGGCGGCGAGACGCTGACGACGACCGTCCGCCCAGCGGCGATGACCGAAGCCGAGCAGCAGGCGTTCCGCACCTGCATCGAGAAGAACGGCGGCTTCGGCGGCCCGCAGACCGAGACGAACGCGCCCAAGCCGACGGCGACGCCCGAACCCGGCGGGGACGGCGGTGGCCGGGTCTTCATCGGCGGTTTCGGCAAGGCCAACGAGTGCCTGCCGAAGCGGTTCCAGGAGTACGAGGCCAACGTCGTGACCCCGCTGCGCACCATCCAGCAGATCGTCAACCCGCCGTCGACCGACACGACCAACCTGAGCTATACCGCGGCCGGCGTGGACCCGGCCTCGCCGGACAGCGGCCTGGTCACCAAGGCCCAGCTCTCGGCGGGCACCTGGTTCTCCGCGAGCCCGAAGAACGAGGTGCTCGTCAACGCGGCGTACGCGACGAAGAAGTCGCTGTCCGTCGGCGACACGCTCCCCATCAACGGCACCGACTACACGGTCGTCGGCATCGTCAACCCGACACTCACCGGCAACACCGCCGACGTCTACTTCTCGCTCGCGACGATGCAGTCGCTGTCGAGCAAGACCGGCCGGGTCAACGAGGTCCTCGTCAAGGCTGACAGCGCCGGCGACGTCGACGCCGTCGCCGCTCGGATCCGCGCGCTGCTTCCCGGCGCGCAGGTCGTGACGACCAAGAGCCTCGCCGACCAGGTGACGGGCAGCCTGCACGACGCGAAGCAGGTCGCCTCGCGGCTCGGCGGCGCGCTTGCCGTCATCGTGCTCGGCGCGGCGTTCGTCATCGCGGTGCTGCTCACGCTCTCGTCGGTTGCCAAGCGGGTCCGCGAGATCGGCACGCTGCGCGCCATCGGCTGGTCGCGCGGGCGGATCGTCAGGCAGCTCGTCGTCGAGACGACCGGCATCGGGTTGCTCGGCGGCGTCATCGGCATCGGTGTCGGGTACGCGATGTCCGCGGCGGTGCACGCCTTCTCGCCGACCCTGAACGCCACGACGTCGGGTCTCGACGTCGGCGCGTCGTCGGCGGCGTCGTTGTTCGGCCAAACCGCGCAGCAGGCCGTCACGAGCACGGTGCAGCTCACCGCGCCGATCTCGTCCAGCACGGTGCTGCTCGGGATGGCGTGCGCACTCGCCGGCGGCCTCGTCGCCGGTGCCGTCGGCGGCTGGCGCGCCAGCCGGCTCGCCCCCGCCGTCGCGCTCCGCGACCTTGGCTGAAGGGAAAGACATGCCTCCCCTGTACCTGCTCGAGGGCGTCGAACGCCGCTACGAACGCGGCGGCACGACCGTGCACGCGCTGCGCGGCGTCGACCTCGAGATCGAGGCGGGCGAGCTCGTCGCGGTCGAGGGTCCGAGCGGCTCGGGCAAGAGCACGCTGCTGCAACTGCTCGGCGCGCTCGACTCGCCGACCGCCGGCCGCGTCGACTTCGACGGGACGCCGCTCGCCGACGCCGGCGACAAGAAGCTCACGACGCTACGCAGTACGTCGATCGGCTTCGTGTTCCAGCAGTTCAACCTCATCCCGACGCTCACCGCCAGGGAGAACGTGGAGATCGCGATGCTGCCGACGAAGGTGCCGCGGGCCGAGCGGTCCGCGCGCTCCGCGCGGTTGCTCGCGCAGGTCGGGCTCGCCGATCGCGCCGACCACCTGCCGTCGCGGCTCTCCGGCGGAGAGCAGCAACGCGTCGCGGTCGCCCGCGCGCTGGCCAACGGCCCGCGTGTCCTGCTCGCCGACGAGCCGACCGGCAACCTCGACACGGTCACGGCCGACGAGGTCGTCACGTTGCTCGCGGACCTCTGCGCGGACGAGGGCGTGACGGTCGTGCTCGTCACGCACGACGAGGACGTAGCGAGCCGGGCGCGACGCCGGATCCGCCTGCGTAACGGGGAAGTAGCCTCCGACACACGGTGAGTGGCGCCGAAAGACCATCACAACGTGCCATACCGTGAATAACGCGCGGCGCTGAGAGTAGAACCGTGGCAGCTACTGGCGCGCCACCTGACCCGGCCATCCCTACGCTCGCCGTCCCGGCCCCGCGCGCCACTACCGAACCGAGCCCGGTCGCGTTGCTCGCGGCCGAGTTCCGAGACCTCACGGTCGCGAAGAGCGGCCACGGCGTCCACACGTTGATCGGCACCGACCGCGACTCCGGCGCGCGAGTCGTCGTCAAGGTCGCCATCGCGGGCGACCTCTCCGACGCCGCGCGGCTGCGGCTCGAACACGAGGCCGCGGTCCTGAAGAGCCTCGACGGCCCTGGCCTCGTCCCGTTGCTGCGCCACGGCTCGGCGTACGGCCTCGTCTACCTCGTCCTGCCGTTCGTCGACGGCGACCCGCTGGACCGCCTGCTCAAGCGCGGGCCGTTGCCCCCCGAGGACGCGCTCGCCGTCGCGCGTGACCTGCTCGCGGCGCTCGCGCACGCCCACGCGCGCGGCGTCCTGCACCGCGACGTCAAGCCGAGCAACGTCGTCGTCTCCTCGACGGAGGGGCACGTCAGCGCGACGCTCGTCGACTTCGGTCTGGCGCGCAGCCAGCGGCTCGACGTGTCGATCCGCGAGCAACCGGTCGGCACCGCGCGCTACATGTCCCCGGAGCAGGCCGGCCTGTTGCACCACGAGGTCGACGAACGCAGCGACCTCTACGCCGTTGGCGTCCTGCTGTTCGAAGCGCTGGCGGGCCGCCCGCCGTTCCGCGGCGAGTCGGTCGGAGCCGTCCTGCGCGAACACGTCACCGCCGCGCCGCCGGACCTGCGGTCCCTCGGTGTCGACGTACCCGGCGCCGTCGACGAGATCGTGCAACGCCTGCTGCGCAAGGACCCGCGGGACCGCTACCAGTCCGCGGCGGGCGCGCACGCCGACGTGGTCGAAGTGCTCGCGCAGCTCGCGGCGGGCGTCACCGACCCCTCCGTCGCGATCGGCGCGATGGACCGGCGCAGCACGCTGACCGAGCCCGCGTTCGTCGGCCGAGAGAACGAGCTCGCCGCGCTCGCCGCCGAGACCGACCGCGCGTCCGACGGCACGGGACGCGTCGTCCTCGTCGAGTCGGAGTCGGGCGGCGGCAAGTCGCGGCTGCTCGAGGAGTTCGCGCAACGATGCGTGCACCGCGGCGTCTGGGTGCTCCGCGGGCAGGGCGTCGACCAGGCCGCGCAACGACCGTTCGAGGTGCTGCACGGTGTCGCGCACGATCTGCTCGCCGCCGACGACGCCGTCCGCGGCCGCGTCGTCGACGGCCTCACGGGAGTCGTCGAGGCGGTGCGCGACTCGCTCCCCGAGCTGGCCGGCGTGCTGCCCTACGACGCCGCCGAGACGTTGGGTCCGGAGGAGCACGGCGAGGCGCGCAGCGTGCACGCGCTCGCGCAGCTCCTGGAGGTGCTCGGCGCGCCGGGCCACCCCGCGGTCGTCGTCCTCGACGACTGCCAGTGGGCGGACGACCTCACGATCAGCCTCCTGCTGCACTGGCAACGAACCAGGGCCGAGGGCAGCCACCTCGCGATCGTCGCGGCGTTCCGGACCGAGGAGGTCGCCGCCGACCACCGGCTGCGGAGGCTGCGCGCGCGGCGGATCGGGCTGCCGCCGTTCCGCTCGCGCGACGTGCGTAGTCTGGTCGAGTCGATGGCCGGACCCGTCCCCGGCGAAGCCCTCGAGCTCGTCGGCCGGCTCGCCGCGGGCAGCCCGTTCATGGCTTCGGCCGTGCTGCGCGGTCTGGTCGAGTCCGGCGCGCTCGTCGACCACGGCGACGGGTGGCGGGTCGAGCCGGACGCGTTGCGTCAAGCACAGTCGTCCCGCGAGGCGGCGGTGTTCCTCGCCCGGCGCCTCGACCTGCTGCCCGCGTCGGCGCTCACCTTGCTCGGCGCCGCGGCGGTGCTCGGCAAGGAGTTCGACCTCGTCCTCGCGACATCGCTGGCGGGCCAGCCACCGCAGGTCGCGTTCCTCGCCGTCGACGAGGCGCGCAAGCGGCACATCCTGTGGCTCGATCGCGAGGGCGCGCGCGGGACGTTCGTCCACGACAAGCTCCGCGAGGCACTGCTCGCCCGGCTCGCGCCGGACGAACGCCGCGACCTGCACCGCCGCGCGGCGCTCGCCATCGAGGCCGTCGACACGACGCGGGTGTTCGAGCTCGCGTACCACTTCTCCAGCGCGGGCGACGGCGCCGCGGCGCTGCCCTATGCCCTGACGGCGGGCAACCAGGCGCGCGCGCAGCACTCATTGCAGGTCGCCGAGCAGCAGTACCGGATCGCGGCCGCAGCCATCGAGCACGCCGACCGCGCGACCCGCCGCCGCGTCAGCGAAGGACTCGGCGACGTGCTGATGCTGCGCGGCGCCTACGACGACGCCGAGCATGAGCTCGGCCACGCGCTCGACCTCACCGACGACCCGGTCGGGCGCGCGCGCATCGCGGCGCGGCTCGGCGAGGTGGCGTTCAAGCGCGGCGACGTCCAGCAGTCCATCGACCGGCTCGAAGGCGCCTTGCGCGCGCTCGGCCGCCGCATCCCGTCGTTCGGGATCGTCTACCTGCTCGGCGCCATCTGGGAGGCGCTGGTCCAGGCGATGCACACGCTGTTGCCCGACGGCTGGATCGCGCGGCGCGACCCCGACGGCCCGCGCGCCGAGACCGACTTCCTGGCCGGCCGGATCTACAGCCGGCTCGCGTACTCGTACTGGTTCGGCAAGGGCAAGGTGCCATGCGGGTGGACGCACCTGCGCGAGATGAACCTCTTCGAGCGCTACCCGCCGAGCGCGGAGCTCGCGCAGGCATACTCCGAGCACGCCCCGGTCGCGACGACGATCCCGTGGTACTCGCGCGGCATCGCGTACGTCGAACGCTCGTTCGCGATCCGCGCCGATCTCGGCGACGTGTGGGGTCAGGGCCAGTCGCTGCACTTCCACGGCGTGACGCTGTACGCGGCGAGCCGGTTCGACGAGGCACTCGCCAAGCTCACCGAGGCGATCCGGCTGCTCGAACGCACCGGCGACCAGTGGGAGATCAACACCGCCGCGTGGAACATCGCGCTTTGCCACTACCGGCTCGGCCAGTTCCATGCGGCCGCCGACCTGGCGCAGCAGACGTACCGGACCGCCGCCGAGATCGGCGACCACGCGAGCAGCGCGATCTCGTTGAGCGTCTGGGCGCGCGCGACCGGAGGTCACGTCCCGATCGAGCTGCTCGCCGCCGAGCTCGGCCGGGCGACCGACGACTTGCACACGACCTCCGAGGTCCACCTCGCCGAGGCGTTACGGCTGCTCGCGGCGGACCAGCCGAGAGCCGCCGCGCGGCTGCTCGCCGACACTCAGCAGCTCGTGCGCAAGGCTGGACTGCACATGGAGTACGTCGCGCCGCTGCTGCCGTGGCTCGCGACCGCGCAGCGCACCGCCGCCGAGGCGCTCCCCGCTCATCTGGGCCGCGAGCGCCGCCGCGCCCTCCGCGTCGCCGCCCGGTCCGCGCGGCGC
>CBQZLL010000119.1:0-8933 GCA_967749945.1 uncultured Frankiaceae bacterium | reverse complement strand
GACGGCGACCGCCGTGCGCACTGGCTAGAGGTGTACGACCGGGCAGGTCAGCGTCCGCGTGATGCCGTCGACCGACTGCACCCGCGCGACGACGAGCTTGCCCAGCTCGTCGACGTTGCGGGCCTCGGCGCGGACGATCACGTCGTACGGGCCGGTGACGTCCTCGGCGTTGGTCACGCCCTTGATGTCCTGGATCGCTTTGGCGACCAAGGCCGCCTTCCCGACCTCCGTCTGGATCAGGATGTAGGCCTGGACCATCGGGCACCTCCTTCTCGCTACGTCGGAGGGGCCGACGCTACACGACGCGGGTGATCTTCGCGCCGCGGAGAGGGACTACGACGGGGTGTACGACCAGGTCACCGTGACGGTCGGCTCGCCCTCGAGGTTGCACGCCTGGATGTAGTAAGTGCCCTTCTTCTTGATCTTGACCGAGGTGCTCTCGACGTCGTCCGGGTTGCCGCCGTCCACGCCGCCGACCGACGTGTTCTTCGAGTTGAGGATGTCGATGGCCCAGTCGAGCTGGTTGTTGAGCGCCACCTTGAGCTTGCCGGGCGCCGGGATCGTCACCTTGATCGGCTCTTCGACCGGGTACTGCTCCGGCATGCTCGATGTGCAGTACCCGGTGTCGCCGGGGAGGCTGCCGGTCGGGTCGGGCGTCGTGTCGGTGACCTCTTTGCTGCCGTGGAACGGCTTGGGCTTGTGCTTCTTCGACTTCGCGCTCGCGGGAGCGACGGCGACCGTGCAGGCCGCGAGGACCGCGATCGCGACGACGATGGGACGACGGTGCACGGTGGTCTCCCGAGGGGCGAGGGGTTTGCGACACGTCCTGAGGACACGCTTCGCCCTCGGCACACTGAATTCCTCCGTGACAGCGCGGATTACGCTGCCCGACATGGACGCGACGCTCGGCGACGTGGGCGAGTTCGGCCTCATCGCCCGGGTTACGGCGGCGCTGCCACGGGGCGCCGGCACGGTCGTCGGCCCGGGCGACGACGCCGCGGTCGTCCGTACGCCGGACGGCCGGGTCGTCGCGACGACCGACGTGCTCGTCGAGGGCAGGCACTTCCGGCTCGACTGGTCGACGCCGTATGACGTCGGCCGCAAGGCGGCGGCGCAGAGTCTCGCCGACGTCGCCGCGATGGGGGCCCGCCCGACCGCGCTTCTCGTCGGGCTCGGGGCGCCCGCGTCGTTCGCCGTCGCCGATGCCGAACGCCTCGCCGCCGGCCTCGCCGACGAGGCCGCTCGGGTGGCTGCCGACGTGGTCGGCGGGGACGTGGTCGCGGCGGATGTCGTCGTCGTCGCGGTCACCGCGCTCGGCGACCTCGAAGGCCGCGCGCCGGTGCTGCGGTCCGGTGCGCGACCCGGCGACCAACTCGTCGTGGCGGGCACGCTCGGCGGCGCGGCGGCCGGTCTCGCCGCGTTGCGCGCGGGTCGCGCCGACCTCGCGGCCGTGTCCGCGCACCGCGTGCCCGACCCGCCGTACGACGCGGGCCCACTGCTCGCAGCCGCGGGCGCCACGGCCATGATCGACGTGTCGGACGGGCTGACCGGCGACCTCGGTCACGTCGCGACGGCGTCGGGCGTGGGCTTCGAGGTCGACGTGGCGGCGCTGCCGCGGCACCCAGCGGTGGCCCAGGCCGCGTCGGCTCTCGGCGTCGACTCGCTGGCGTGGGTGCTCGGCGGTGGCGAGGACCACGCGCTCGTCGCGACCCTGCCGCCGGGCGTGGCAAGCCCGTTCCCCGTCGTCGGGCGCGCGGTCGCCGAGCGCGGCATCCGATGGGTGGGTGCCGAGTCGGTGCCGGCGTCGTACGACCACTTCGCATGAAGCGCGTCCTCACCATCGCCGGGTCGGACTCCGGGGGCGGGGCCGGGATCCAGGCGGATCTCCGGACGTTCGCCGCGTTCGGCTGCCATGGCATGTCGGCGGTCACCGCCGTCACCGCGCAGAACTCGACCGGAGTTCATGGCTGGTGGCCGGTACCGCCGGACGTGGTCCGTGCGCAGATCCGCGCGGTCGTCGACGACATCGGCGTCGATGCCGTGAAGATCGGGATGCTCGGGACCGCTGACGTCGCGAACGCGGTCGCCGACGAGGTCGCGACGGTCGGCGTGCCGGTCGTTGTCGACCCGGTCTGCGCGTCGTCGCACGGCGAGGTGCTGCTCACGCCCGAGGCGCTGGCGGTACTACGCGACCGGGTGATTCCCCTGGCGACCGTGGTCACGCCGAACCGCGACGAGCTGCGACTCCTCGGAACGCCACGCGCGCCGTACGTCGTCGTCACCGGCAGCGGCGACGGGCCGGACGTGCTGTGGCACGAGGGGGCGGCCGAGGAGTTTCCGGGAGAGCGGATCGACACCACGCACACGCACGGGACCGGGTGCACGTTCGCGTCGGCGATCGCGGCGCGGCTGGCGTACGGCGACAGCGTGCCGGACGCCGTCAGGGCGGCCAAGGAGTTCGTGCGGCGGGCGATCGCGGGCGGCTACCCGCTGGGCTCGGGGACCGGCCCGGTACGACAGCGCTAACCGGCGCGGACGACCTTGCCGGCCTTGATGCACGAGGTGCAGACGTAGAGGCGCTTGGGCGTCTTGCCGACGAGGGCGCGGACGCGCTGGATGTTCGGGTTCCAGCGACGGCGGGTGCGCCGGTGCGAGTGGGAGACCGACATGCCGAAGCCCGGCCCCTTGCCACAGACGTCACAGACGCTTGCCACGGAAAACAGCTCCTCGATCCGGAACAGGACAACCCGCGTAGGGTACGCAGGCCGCATGGCCGACGGCAAGTAGAGTCCGGCCATGCCGGTGCTGGAACGGCTCGACGCCGCGGCGGTACGCCGCTGGCTCGCCGCCGCGCGCCGCGACCTCACGACGCACCAAGCCGAGATCGACGACCTCAACGTGTACCCGGTCCCCGACGGCGATACCGGGACCAATCTGGTCCTGACGATGGAGTCCGTCGAGTCGGCGTTGCGCGACACGGCGCCCGACCTCGGCGCCGTCACGGCGGCCGCCGCGCGGGGCGCGTTGCTCGGCGCGCGCGGCAACTCCGGCGTCATCCTCGCCCAGTACCTGCGCGGGTTCGGCGAGATGGTCGACACCGACGTCGCGAAAGCTCTGCGGCGCGCGGCCGAGCTCGCCTACGCCGCCGTCGCCGCTCCCGTCGAGGGCACCATCCTCTCCGTCGCGCGGGCGGCCGCCGACGGCGCAGCGGAGACCGATCCCGACGACCTCGGCGCGGTCGTACTCGCCGCGGCGACGAGTGCGGCGGAGGCGTTGCGCCGTACGCCCTCGCAGCTGCCCGCCCTCGCCGCCGCGGGTGTCGTCGATGCGGGTGGGCGCGGGCTCTGCGTCGTCCTCGACGCGCTCGCCGCCGTCGTCACCGGCACCTACCTCGCCGCCGCGCCGGAGCTGCTGGTACCCCGCGACCGGTCGGCGCTGACGGCTGCGCGCGAGGCGGGGAGCGAGGCGTTCGGCTACGAGGTGCAGTACCTCCTCGACGCCGAGGACGTGACGTCGCTGACGGCGACGCTCGGGCCGCTCGGCGACTCGCTCGCCGTCGTCGGCGGCGACGGCCTCTGGAACGTCCACGTCCACGTCAACGACGTCGGCGCCGCCATCGAGGCCGGCATCGCGGCGGGCCGCCCGCACCGGATCACCGTGACCCGCTTTGCCGACCAGATCGCGGCGGAGCCAGCGGGTGCGACCGCGAGCGGCCGCGCCGTTGTCGCGGTCGTCCAGGGGGAAGGTCTGGTCGAGCTCTACGAAGCCGCCGGCGCGGTCGTCGTCACCGGCGGTCCTTCCGCGTCGCCGAGCACCGGCGAGCTGCTCGCCGCGGTGCTGGCGACCGGCGTCGCCGAGGTGGTGCTGCTGCCCAACGACGGCAACATCCACGCCCCCGCCGCGCACGCCGCCGCCGAGGCGCGCGCAGTCGGCCGCGAGGTCCACGTCGTACCGACCAGATCGCCTGTGCAGGGCCTCGCCGCGCTCGCCGTCGCCGATGCCGGCCGGGGCTTCGCGGACGACGCGATCGCGATGTCCGCGGCCGCGAGCGCGACGCGGTGGGCCGAGGTCACGACCGCGGTACGCGACGCGCAGACGACCGCGGGCGCGTGCCGCGCGGGTGACGTGCTCGGTCTCGTCGACGGCGACGTGACCGTCATCGGCCAGGACGTCGCCACGGTCGCGTACGACCTCCTCACCCGGATGCTCGCGGCCGGGGGCGAGCTCGTCACCGTCGTCACCGGCAGCGACTGCCCGCCTGGCCTCGGCGACGCGCTCGCCGAACGCCTCGCCGCCGGATACCCGCTCGTCGAGGCGGAGGTGCACGCGGGCGGGCAGCCGCACTACCCGCTGTTGTTGGGCGTCGAGTGAGCCTCGACACGCCCTTGCGCGGTGTCGTCGGCGACAAGACCGCGAAGGTGCTCGACACGGCGTTGACCCTGCGTACGGTCGGCGACCTCCTGCACCACTACCCGCGCCGCTACGCCGAACGCGGCCGTCTCACCGACCTCGCCGCGCTGCACGTCGGCGACCACGTCACCGTGATGGCCGAGGTCATCAGGACGAACGTCCGCCCGATGCGGCAGCGCCGCGGCCAGCTCTTCGAGGTCGTCGTCGGCGACGCGGGCGGCAAGACGCTCGCGCTGACGTTCTTCAACCAGCCGTGGCGCGAACGCGAGCTGCGCCCCGGACGGCAGGCGCTGTTCGCGGGGAAGGTCGGTGAGTTCCGCGGCAAGCGGCAGCTCAACAACCCCGAGTACCAGCTCCTCGACGGCGACGAGGCCGAGGACGTCGCGGCCGACTTCGCGGGCAAGCTCATCCCCGTCTACAAGGCCAGCGAGAAGATCGCGTCCTGGAAGATCGCGCAGTGCGTGCGCCTCGCGCTCGACTCCCTGGACCCGCAGCCCGACCCGTTGCCCGAGGCGGTGCGCGAGGGACGCGGTCTGGTGCTGCTCGACACGGCGTTGCGCGACATCCACCGACCGTCGTCGCAGGGCGAGCTCGACGCCGCGCGGGCGCGCCTCACCTGGGACGAGGCGTACGTCCTCCAGGTCGCGCTCGCGCAACGCCGCCGGCTCGCGCGCCTGGAGCCGACGCCGCCGCGGGTGCGGCAGGACGGCGGGCTGGTCGACGCGTTCGAGGCGGCGCTGCCGTTCACGTTCACGGCCGGGCAAGAAGAGGTCGCGGCGCAGCTCGACAGCGACCTCGGCGCGTCGCACCCGATGCACCGGTTGCTGCAGGGCGAGGTCGGTTCCGGCAAGACCGTCGTCGCACTGCGCGCGATGCTCACGGTCGTCGACGCGGGCGGGCAGGCGGCGCTGATGGCGCCGACCGAGGTCCTCGCGATGCAGCACGCGCGCGGCATCCGCGACTTGCTCGGCCCGATCGGCATGGCGGGCGAGCTCGGCGCCGCCGACGTGGCGACTCGGGTCGTGCTGCTGACCGGGTCGACGACCGCCGCTGCGCGACGTACCGCGCTCGCCGAGCTTGAGTCCGGCGAGGCGGGCATCGTGATCGGGACGCACGCACTGCTCGAACCCGACGTGACGTTCAAGGACCTCGCGCTCGTCGTCGTGGACGAGCAGCACCGGTTCGGCGTCGAGCAGCGGGACGTGCTGCGCGCCAAGGGATCCCAGCCGCCGCACGTGCTCGTCATGACCGCGACGCCGATCCCGCGCACCGTCGCGATGACGGTCTACGGCGACTTGGAGACCTCGACCCTGACCGAGCTGCCGCGCGGGCGGTCGCCGATCGCGACGCACGTCGTACCGCCGGAGAAGCCCGCGTTCCTCGACCGCGCGTGGGCGAAGGTACGCGAGGAGGTGGGGGCGGGACGGCAGGCGTTCGTCGTGTGCCCGCGGATCGGCGACGCGGAAGGCGACGACGGCCTGGAGCCCGTCGCGTCCGACGACGAGGAACGTCGCCCGCCGCTCGCGGTGATGGACGTGTTCCCCGCGTTGCGCGACGGCGTGCTGGAAGGGCTGCGCGTCGACCTGCTGCACGGTCGCCTCCCGACCGACACCAAGGACGCGGTGATGCGCCGCTTCGTCGCGGGCGACGTCGACGTCCTCGTCTCGACCACCGTCATCGAGGTCGGCGTCGACGTCCCGAACGCCACCGTCATGGTCGTCATGGACGCCGAACGCTTCGGCATCTCGCAGCTCCACCAACTGCGCGGGCGGGTCGGCCGTGGCGTGCACCCGGCGACGTGTCTGCTCGTCACCGAAGCGCCCGAGGGCGCGCCGTCGCGCGAGCGCGTCGAGGCGGTCGCCGCGACCCTCGACGGCTTCGAGCTAGCCAAGCTCGACCTGCGGCAACGACGTGAGGGCGACGTGCTGGGTGCGACGCAGTCCGGGCGGCAGAGCGGGTTGCGGCTGCTCGAGCTGCTGCGCGACGAGACGTTGATCCTCGACGCGCGTGAAGCCGCGACCGCGCTGGTCGAGGCCGACCCCGACCTCGGTGCGTACCCCGCGTTGCGTGACGCCATCGCCGCGATGCTCGACGAGGAACGCGCCGAATACCTGGAGAAAGCGTGAGGATCGTCGCGGGCCACGCGCGCGGCCGACCGATCGCCGCGCCGCCCGGGCGGGAGACCCGGCCGACGAGCGACCGTGCCCGCGAGGGCCTGTTCTCGACGCTGCTCACCCTCGTGGACCTCGACGGCGCGCGGGTGCTCGACCTCTACGCGGGTTCCGGTGCGGTCGGCCTCGAAGCGCTCTCGCGCGGGGCCGCCCATGCGGTGCTCGTCGAGTCCGATGTTCGCGCGGCGGGCGTGATCCAGCGCAACGCCGACGCGGTCGGCCTGCCCGGCGCGCGCGTCGTCGTGGACCGGGTGGAGCGCTTCCTCTCCGGGGTGGCGACGGCGTACGACGTCGTCTTCGCCGACCCGCCGTACGCGCTGTCCGACGAGATCGTCGCCCGGATGCTCACCGGCGCCGTGCCGTGGCTCGCGCCGGGTGGGGTCGTCGTGCTCGAACGTTCGGCGAAGTCACCGGAGCCGGTCTGGCCCGCGGGAATCGAGGCGGTGCAGCAGCGCCGCTACGGGGACGGCGCGCTTTGGTACGGTCGCGCCACCTGACAGAGGGGGTGCGTGCGTGCGCCGTGCGGTATGCCCGGGTTCGTTCGACCCGGTGACGAACGGCCACCTCGACATCGTCGGCCGCGCCGCCGCGATCTACGACGAGGTCGTCGTCGCGGTGCTCGTCAACGACACGAAGCACGGCATGTTCGACATCCCGGAACGCATCGAGATGCTCCGCGAGGTCTGCCAGCCGTGGCCGAACGTCGTCATCGACTCGTTCCACGGGCTGCTCGTCGACTTCTGCCACGACCGTTCGATCCCGGTGATCGTCAAGGGCCTGCGCGCCATCAGCGACTTCGACTACGAGCTGCAGATGGCGCAGATGAACCACCGGCTCGCGGGCGTCGAGACGCTGTTCATGACGACCAACCCGCTGTACTCGTTCCTCTCGTCCAGCCTCGTCAAAGAGGTGGCGAAGTACGGTGGTGACGTGTCCGGGCTCGTTCCGGACGCGGTCGTCCGCCGGCTGGCCGAGCGTCTGCCGTCCGCGTAGTGGTTTCGGAGTTCGCCATGGATGCCCAGGCCAAGCTCGACCAGATCATCGAGATGGTGGAGTCGGCCAAGTCGATGCCGTTGTCCGCGTCCGTACTCGTGAACAAGGCCGACGTGCTCGCCTTGCTCGACGAGTTGCGGGCAGCCCTGCCGGAGGAGCTGCGCGAGGCGCAGTGGGTCATCAAGGACCGCGACGAGGTCATCGACGGCGGCCGCAAGGAGGCTGACCGGATCATCGCGGACGCGCGGACCGAGGCGACCCGGCTGGTGTCGCGCACCGAAGTGATGCAGTCGGCCACCAAGGAGGCCGAGCGGGTCGTCACCGAGGCCAAGGAGAACGCCAAGACGATGCGTCTCGAGGTCGAGGACTACGTCGACGCGAAGCTCGCCAACTTCGAGGTCGTCCTGCACAAGACGTTGGGCGCCGTGGAACGTGGCCGGGACAAGCTCCGCGGCCGGCACGAGCTCGAGGAGCTGCGGGAAGGCGCGCTGCTCCCCGACGAGCCCCCGCTCCCGTAGCGCCGATGCTGCACAGCAGGCGCCGTCGCCTCGAACAACTTGCCGCCGCCGAGGCGGCGGGCGAGTCGTTCTGGACGGACGTCTTCGACGACGCGGTACGGGCCAAGATCCAACATGCGCTCGTGGACGCGACCGGGGGCATGCCTGTGGCGGTCGCCGACAGGGCGCGAACGCTGATCATGCGTGAGGTGGGACTGCTTCACCTCACGGCCGCGGCTCGTCCGTCTTACGACGACGTCATCGCGTACCTCATGTCCTGTCCCGACGACATGGTCCCGACCGTCATCGAGGCGATTGTCGTCTCGATGAGGCCGTCCTCATTGAATGCTCAGGTGTTCTCTGACGACATTGCCACGGTGCTCAGAGAGCACCGCGTCTCGTTCGATCTCATCGACGGCCAGATGGTCGAGTTCTCCTCGCGCGAGATGCACGAGGCCGTCGTCGCGCCCACGCTGCGGCTGCTTGCGGGGCGCGCCCACCTGAACGGCGCGGAGCAGGCGTACCAGGACGCGCTCGAAGAGATCGCCAAGGGCAAGGCAGCGGACGCGATCACCGACGCAGGCACTGCGCTCCAGGAGACGTTCGTCGCGGTCGGCTGCGAGGGGAACTCGCTCGGCCCGCTCATCAAGTCGGCGAAGGCGAAGGGACTGCTCGCGGCCCACGACACCCCGATGGCCGACGCGATCGAGAAGGTCATGCACTGGGTGTCGGCCGATCGCAGCGAGACGGGGGACGCGCACGCCGTGTCCGCTGCGTCTATTGCCGATGCCTGGTTCATCGTGCACGTCGTTGGTGCGCTGATCCTGCGCCTCGCCGCCGACGAGAAGCGGTCCGGCTCCTA
>CBQZLL010000118.1:0-8948 GCA_967749945.1 uncultured Frankiaceae bacterium | reverse complement strand
CAACGTCAACGCCGACACCGCCGCGGCCGCGCTTGCGGTCGCGTTACATGCGGAGAAGGTCGTGTTCCTCACCGATGTCGAGGGCCTCTACACCGACTACCCCGAGCCCGACTCGCTGATCTCCGCGATCACCGCCGACGAGGTGGACTCGTTGCTGCCCAGCCTGTCCGACGGAATGGTGCCGAAGATGGAGGCGTGCCTCCGCGCGGTCCGCGGCGGCGTCCCGCGAGCCCACGTCCTCGACGGCCGGGTGCCGCACGCGCTCTTGCTCGAAGTATTCACCGACGACGGCATCGGCACGATGGTGACCGGATGAGCGCACTGATGGGCAACTACGGCCCGCCCCCGCTGACGCTCGTCCGCGGAAAAGGCGCGCGGGTGTGGGACGACACCGGACGCGAGTACGTCGACCTCGTCGCCGGCATCGCGGTGTGCGCGGTCGGCCACGCGCACCCGCGCGTCGTCGAGGCCGTGAGCGCGCAGCTCGCGACCCTCGGCCACGTCTCCAACCTCTACCGCACCATGCCGGCCGTCGACCTCGCGGAGCGCCTCGTCGACCTCGCGGGCCTGCCGGGCAAGGTGTTCTTCGCGAACTCCGGAGCCGAGGCCGTCGAGGCCGCGCTGAAGCTCGCCCGCAAGGCAACCGGACGCGCGGGCTTCGTCGCCGCCGAAGGCTCGTTCCACGGGCGGACGATGGGCGCGCTCGCGGTGACGGGACAACTCGCGAAGCGCGCGGCGTTCGAGCCGTTGCCGGGACCGGTGACCTTCGTGCCCTACGGCGACGCCGATGCGTTGACCGCGGCCGTGACGACCGACACCGCGGCCGTGATCCTGGAACCGATCCAGGGCGAGTACGGCGTCGTCGTCCCGCCGCCCGGCTACCTCGCGGCTGCGCGCGCGGCCTGCGACGCGACCGGCGCGCTGCTGATCCTCGACGAGGTGCAGACCGGTGTCGCGCGCACGGGCACGTGGTTCGCCTGGCAGGCGGCGGGCGTACGCCCCGACGTCATGAGCCTCGCCAAGGGTCTCGGCGGCGGCCTCCCCATCGGCGCCTGCGTCGGCTTCGGTGCGGCGGCCGACGTGTTCACCCCGGGCGACCACGGCAGCACGTTCGGCGGCAACCCAGTCGTCTGCGCGGCCGCGCTCGCGGTCCTCGCAGTGATCGAGGACGAGGGCCTGCTCGACGCCGCGAAGCACCTCGGCGAACGCCTCGCGACGGCGGCGGGGCCCTACGTCACGGCCGCGCGTGGCGCCGGACTGCTCCGCGGCCTCGTCCTCCGGGATCCGGTCGCGAAGGCTGCCGAGCGCGCCGCCCGCGACCATGGCTTCCTCGTCAACGCCATCGGTGACCAGTTACTGCGGATCGCACCGCCGCTCGTCGTCGACGAGGGCGATATCGACGCGTTCGCCGCTGTCCTCCCCGCCGTCCTCGCGGACGCGGGCCGGTAGGGTCGAGCCGTGTCGCGCCGCCCCGTGAAGATCGGCCTCGCCGCGCTGGCGGGCGTCGTCGTCGTGCTCGGCATCACCATCGGGGTCGGCTACCTGCTCGGCGCCAACGGCCTGCCCGGCCAGAAGATCGCGGCGGGCCGTACGGGCGCCGAGATCTATTCGAAGAACTGCGCGGCGTGCCACGGCATCAGCGGCGAGGGCGGTCACCTGTCCATCAAGGGACCGGCGTTCGCGCCGGGTGGACCGCTGGCCGACCTGACATTCGCGCAACGCGTCGAGAAGATCGGCCGAGGACGGCCGCTCGCAGGCATGCCCGCCTGGAAGTTCCGCATCTCCGCCGCCGACATCCGGAAGGTCGCGGCGTACACGCAGGTCCTGTCGGGCCACCAGCCCGACCCGAGCGTGGAGGACCCCCGCTGATGGTTGCCAACGTGCTCGTCGTCGAGGACGACCCGAGCGTGCGTGGCCTGCTGCACACCTTGCTCACGGGCGAGGGGTACGAGGTCGCGACCGCGAGCGACGGTCTGGCGGGGCTGGTCAAGGCCAGCAGCGTCAAGCCCGACCTCATGCTGCTCGACCTGATGATGCCGGACCTCGGGGGCGTCCGGGTGCTCGAGGAGCTGCGCGGCGACCCCGCGCTCGCCGACGTCCCGGTCATCGTCGTCACCGGCAAGCTGGAAGCCGTGCCTCCGCTCCGTGGGCTGCTCGGCGAGGAGAACGTGTTCGTCAAACCCTTCGGCGTGACCGAGCTGCTCGCCCGCGTCGCCGCTGTCACCCAGAGCGCCAGGAGCGATTAGCTGTGACACCACGCCACTTCCTCGTCGACGACGACCTCACCCCTGCCGAGCTCGAAGGGCTGCTCGACGACGCCGACCGCCGCAAGAAGGACCGGTACGGCGACACTCCGCTGACCGGCGACTCGGTCGCGCTCGTCTTCGAGAAGCCGTCGACGCGGACCCGGCTGTCGTTCGAAGTCGGTGTCTTCGAGCTCGGCGGGCACCCGATCGTCATCGACGCGTCGACGACGCAGCTCGGCCGCGGCGAGACGCTGGAGGACACCGCGATGGTGATGTCGCGGTACTGCCGCGCCATCGTCATCAGGACGTTCGGCCAGGACCGGGTCGAACGCCTCGCCGCCGCGTCGTCGGTCCCCGTGGTCAACGCGCTGACCGACTTCGCCCACCCGTGCCAGGCGCTGGCCGACCTGCAGACCATCCGCGAACGCCGCGGAGGTCTCTCCGGGCTGACGCTGACGTACGTCGGCGACGGCAACAACGTCGCCAACTCCCTGCTCCTCGCCGGCGTCGCCGCGGGCATGCGTGTCCGCGTCGCCTCCCCGCGCGGCTACGAGCCCATCGCCCAGGTCGTCCGTCGCGCCAACCAGATCGGACAGAAGACCGGCGGTGCCGCCGTCGTGACGAACGACCCGCTCGAAGCCGCGAGGGGTGCCGACGTCCTCTACACCGACGTCTGGGCGTCGATGGGCCAGGAGGACGAGGCGCAGAGCAGGCTCTCGCTGTTCCGCGGTTACCAGCTCGACGACCGCCTGGTCGAGGCCGCCCACCCGGACGTCATCGTGCTGCACTGCCTGCCCGCGCACCGCGGCGAGGAGATCGCGGCGTCGGTCATCGACGGCCCGCACAGCGCGGTGTGGGACCAGGCGGAGAACCGGCTGCACGCGCAGAAGGCATTGCTCGCGTTCCTCGTGGAGCGCAGTTGACCCAGCCGGGGACCAAGGTCGCGCGGCAGCAGCGGATCGTCGACCTGGTCCGCCGGACTCCGGTGCGGTCGCAAACCGAGCTCGCCCGGCTGCTCGCCGCCGACGGACTCGTCGTGACGCAGGCGACGTTGTCCCGCGACCTCGACGAGCTCGGCGCGACCAAGGTGCGCCGGCACGGCGACAACGGTCTCGTCTACGCCGTCGACCCGGACAGGGGAGCGGTCGACGGCGACCGGCTCGCCCGCGTCCTCGCCGAGCTGCTCGTCGCCGCGGAGCCCTCGGCCAACCTCGTCGTGCTCCGTACGCCCCCGGGTGGCGCGCACCTGCTCGCCTCGGCGCTCGACCGCGCCGGGCACCCCGATGTCGTCGGCACGGTGGCCGGTGACGACACCGTCCTCGTCGTGACCCGCCGCGCCAACGGCGGTGCCGCGCTCGCCCGACACCTCGTCCGACTCGCCGATGGAGCACAGACATGACCACCGACCGCGTCGTCCTCGCCTACTCCGGGGGACTCGACACCTCGGTCGCCATCGGCTGGATCGCCGCCGAGACCGGCGCCGACGTCGTCGCCGTCGCGATCGACGTCGGCCAGGGCGGCGAGGACCTCGACGCCGTCCGGCAACGTGCCCTCGCCTGCGGTGCGGTCGAGGCCGTCGTCGTCGACGCGCGCGCCGAGTTCGCCGAGGAGTTCTGCCTGCCCGCACTGCGTGCCAACGCCCGCTACATGGGTCGCTACCCGCTCGTCTCCGCGCTCTCCCGGCCGCTCATCGTGCGCCACCTCGCGGCGGCGGCTCGCGATACCGGCGCGACGATGGTCGCCCACGGCTGCACCGGCAAGGGCAACGACCAGGTCCGCTTCGAGGTCGGCCTGGGCGCGCTGGCGCCCGACCTGCGGGTGCTCGCGCCGGTCCGCGACTCCGGCATGACCCGCGACAAGGCGATCGCATTCGCCGAGGAGCACGGCCTGCCGATCGACGTCACGAAGAAGTCGCCGTACTCCATCGACCAGAACCTCTGGGGCCGCGCGGTCGAGACCGGGTTCCTCGAAGACCCGTGGAACGCGCCCATCGAGGACCTCTACTCCTACACCGCCGACCCGGCCGTGCCGCGCGACGCCGACGAGGTCGTCGTGACGTTCTCCGACGGCGTCCCGGTCGCGCTCGACGGGCGCGCGCTGCCGATGCTCGACATCGTCACCGAGATGAACGCCCGCGCGGGCGCGCAGGGCGTCGGCCGGCTCGACATGGTCGAGGACCGGCTCGTCGGCATCAAGAGCCGCGAGGTGTACGAGTGCCCGGGCGCGCTCGCGCTCGTCGCGGCGCACGTCGAGATGGAGTCGCTCACCGTCGAACGCGACCTCGCGCGCTTCAAGCACACCGTCGACCAGCGCTGGGCGGAGCTCGTCTACGACGGCCTCTGGTACTCGCCGCTCAGGCGCTCGCTCGACGCGTTCGTCGGGTCCGCGTCGGCGAACGTCAGCGGCGACGTCCGCCTCGTCCTGCACGGCGGTACGGCCGTCGCGACCGGACGCCGCTCCGACGCGTCGCTCTACGACTACGGCCTCGCCACCTACGACGCCGAGGACACCTTCGACCAGTCGTTGGCCAAGGGCTTCGTCGACCTCTGGGGGCTGCCGAGCCGGATCGCGGCGAAGCGCGACACGCGTCCATGACCGAGCAGGCACCCCCCTCGCCCGCGCGGCTCTGGGGCGGCCGGTTCGAGGGCGGGCCCGCGCAGGCAGTCCGGCAGCTCTCCTACAGCGTGCACTTCGACTGGCGGCTGGCGCCGTACGACCTCCTCGCGTCGAAGGCACATGCCCGCGTCCTGCATCGCGCCGGCCTGCTCGACGACACCGAGCTGGAGCAGACGCTGAGCGCCCTCGACATCCTGGACGCGCAGATCGCGAGTGGCGCGTTCCGGCCCGAGGTCGACGACGAGGACGTGCACACCGCGCTCGAACGCGGCTTGCTCGAACGCCTCGGCGCGCTGGGCGGCAAGCTGCGCGCCGGACGGTCGCGCAACGACCAGGTCGCTACCGACCTGCGCCTCTACCTCCGCGACCACGTACGGCTCATCGCGTTGCGGCTCGCCGAGCTCGAGTCCGCGCTCGTCGTCCAGGCCGAGGCGAACGAGACCACCGAAGCCCCCGGCTTCACCCACCTGCAGCACGCGCAGCCGATCCTGTTCGGGCACCATCTGCTCGCGTACGTCTCGATGTTCAGCCGCGACGTCGACCGGCTCCGCGACTGGGACCGCCGCGCCGCCGTCTCGCCGCTGGGGTCCGGCGCGCTGGCCGGCTCGTCGCTGCCCGTCGACCCGGTCGGCACCGCGTCGGAGCTCGGGTTCCTTGCCGCCGCGTCGAACTCGATGGACGCCGTCAGCGACCGCGACTTCGTTGCCGAGTTCCTCTTCGCCGCGGCCCTCATCGGCGTGCACCTGTCGCGGCTCGGCGAGGAGGTCGTGCTGTGGTCGACGTCGGAGTTCGGCTGGATCGACCTCGACGACGCGTTCGCGACCGGCTCGTCGATCATGCCGCAGAAGAAGAACCCCGACGTCGCCGAGCTCGCCCGCGGCAAGGCCGGGCGGATGATCGGGCACCTCGCCGGGTTCCTCGCGACGCTCAAGGGCCTCCCGCTCACGTACAACCGCGACCTGCAGGAGGACAAGGAGCCGGTGTTCGACGCGGTCGACACGCTGCTCCTCGTGCTGCCCGCGGTCGCCGGGATGATCGCGACGATGCGGGTGAACGTCGCCCGTCTCGCCGCCGAGGCCCCGGTCGGCTTCGCGCTCGCGACCGACGTGGCGGAAGCGCTCGTCCGCCGGGGCGTGCCGTTCCGGGAGGCGCACGAGGCCGTCGGCCACCTCGTCGTGTGGTGCGTCGCGAACGAGTGCGACCTCGGCGATGTGAGCGACGCCGACCTCGCGCGGGTCAGCCCGTACCTCGGCCCGGAGATCCGCGACGTGCTGTCCGTCGCGGGCGCCCTGAAGGCTCGGCAGGGCCACGGCGGCACCGCCCCCGAACGCGTCGCCGAGCAGCTTGCGGCCGCCCGGCACGAGGTCGCCGCGCACCGTGCCTGGGCGGGCCAGGTCGGCGAGGAGCGCTGATCCGGCAAACGACCCTCGGGCCCGGTCCGGACGGCCTACGATCCCCACGGCATGAGTCCCGCGCTCGTTCGGAAGCCGTTGCAACGCGCGTTCTTCGACCGCCCGGTGGTCGAGGTCGCGCGGGACCTGCTCGGCCGTGACGTGACACACGGCGGCGTCGTCGTCCGGCTCACCGAGGTCGAGGCGTACCGAGGCTCCGACGACATGGGTTCGCACGCGTTCCGCGGCATGACGGCGCGCAACGAGGTGATGTTCGGTTCGCCCGGATTCGTCTACGTCTACTTCACCTACGGCATGCACTGGTGCATGAACCTGGTCTGCCAGGAGACCGGCGAACCGGCCGCCGTGCTGCTGCGCGCCGGCCGCGTCATCGGCGGCTCTGAGGTCGCGTTGTCCCGTCGCCCGGGGTCGTCGGCTCGCGACCTCGCGCGCGGCCCCGCCCGGCTCACCAGGGCGCTCGGCATCGACGGCTCGCTGAACGGCGCCGACCTGCTCCGCGGCCCGATCCGCGTCCTGCCCGGCGAGCCCCCGTCCGACGACGCCGTCGCGGTAGGTCCACGCGTGGGCGTCGCTGCCGACGGCCACCTGCCCTGGCGCTTCTCGGTCGCCGGCGACCCCACGGTCTCCGCGTACCGGCGCGGCCGCGCTCAACCCTGACGCGGTCCTACGGCGATCGTGACCGTCGTTCCGACGAGTCGGACGGAACCTCCGGCGACATCCTGACGCCACACCCGACCCGCATCGGTCGACAGACGGGCCTGGCAGGACGCGCCACCCGTACACGACGGCTCGACGACGACCACGACGTCGAAGCCCGCCGCGACCAGCTGCCTGCGCGCGCTGTCCTCGTCGTAGCCGAGTACCGACGGCACGGTGACCGGGATCTTCTCGGCGGTCGCGACGTTCAACGTCACCACGGCCCCGGGCTCGACCGCCGTACCCGCGGCGGGGGTCTGCCCGACGACCGACCCGGCGGGGTAGCCGACGTCGTACGTCTTGACCGTCTTCACCACGAAGCCCGCATGCAGGAGCTGCGATGACGCGTACGTCAGGTCCGACCCGAGCAGCGTCGGCACGACGTCCGCCGCAGGCCCGCGCGGGTCGGCGCAGATCTCCTTCGGCTCCTGCCCGCCGACGAACGTCTTGGTCTCGAGGTGGCTCTCGGGCGTCCACCGGTTCGCCCGGCAGCCGAGATAGCGGTCCCACTGGATGCTGACCATCGCGCCCGCGGGCGTGACGAACGGCGCGTTCGGCAACCGCAGCAACGCGGACCCGGCGAAGCGCCCCCAGATCAGCGCGGGGAACGTCCCGCCCGCGACGACCGTGCGGAACCCGTTCTCCGGCGTCATCGGCACCTCGCCCTTCGGCATGCCGACCCACACGGCCGCCGCGAAGTTCGGCGTGTACCCGACAAACCACGCGTCGGCGTACCGCGTCGACGTCCCGGTCTTGCCGGCGACCGCGCGCGCCTGCTGGGCCTTCACGCCGGTGCCGTGCATGACGACGCCCTGCAGCACGTCGTTCGCCATCGCCGCGATCCCCGCGGGCACCGCCTGGCGACGCGACGGCTTGTTCGTCAGCAGCAGGTGACCGCTCGCGTCGCGCACCGACTTCACCAGGTACGGCTTGGCGTAGACGCCGTTCGCACCGAGTGCCGCGTACGCCGACGCCATCTCGACCGGGTCGACCTCCTGCGCACCGAGGACGACGGCCGGACCGCTGTTGCGCCGCAACGGCTTCTCGCCGCGGCCGCGGATGCCGAGCGCCTCGGCGACGTCGAGGACGGCGTTCATGCCGCGGTCGACGTCGCCGCCACCGATGCGCTGGACGATGTGGGCGTACGCCGTGTTGACCGACGACTCGGTGGCCTTGCGCAGGGTGATCCGGCCGTACGCCGACCCCTCGTAGTTGTCGACCTGCCACGGCTGCGGGCAGTGGCACGGCAGCGTCGCGTGCGCGCCCGCCTCGAAGGTGTCCTCCGGCTGCACGCCCGCTTCGAGCGCTGCGACGAGCGCGAACACCTTGAACGTCGAGCCCGCCTGCCGCTTCGTCGTGCCGCCGCGCGCGAGGTTGACCTTCGCGTACGGGTCGTGCGCGCCGAAGAAGCCGCGCCCGCCGACCATCGTGGTGATCGCGCCGTCACCTGGCTTCACCGCGGCAAGCCCGGCATACGGGTCGTTCGACGCGGTGAGGATCGCCCCGATGGCCTCCTCGGCCTGCGCCTGCTGCTCGGGGTCGATGGTGAGCTCGATGCGCAGGCCGCCGCGGAAGATCGCGTTATGCCGCGCCTCGGGCGTCGGGCCGAGCCGCGGGTCGCGCAGCAGCGTGGCGACCGCGTCCTGCACGGCGTACGCCGCCGGGTACTTCTCGTCGTCGTGCCGCGCCGTGGTCGGCAACGGCGCGTCCGCGGCCTTCGCCGCCTGCACCCCCGTGATCGCCCTGGTCTCGACCATCGCGCGCAGCACCTGCGCCCGCCGTACGGCCGCCGCCTCGCGGTCGCGGATCGGGTCGGCGCGGTTGGGGGAGCGGATCAGCCCGGCGAGCAATGCCGCCTCCGGGAGCGAGAGCGTGGTCGCCGGGTGGCCGAAGTACACGCGGGCGGCAGCCCCGACGCCGTACGCGCCCTCGCCGAAGTAGACCGTGTTGAGGTAGCGCTCGAGGATCTGGTCCTTGG
>CBQZLL010000117.1:0-9010 GCA_967749945.1 uncultured Frankiaceae bacterium | reverse complement strand
CCGCTACCGTAGCCGCGTGCTCCAGGTGCTCGTCGACGCCGACAACGTCGACCCGGTGCGCACCAGGGCGATCCTCGCCGCGCTCGCGGACACCGAGACCGACGTCGTCGTCGCGGGCCACCCGCGGGCGCTCGCGCGCGTCGACTGGCCGGAGACGGCGACGGTGTGCGAGGCCGCGGGGTGGCAGCGCGCCGACCTCGTCCTCGCCGAGGCGTACCGCCCGAGCGACGACCCGCTCGTCCTCGTCTCGGGCGACGGCGACTTCGGCTTGCTCGTCGGCCGGCACAACGGCCCGGTGCTCGTCGTCAGCGAGGCCGCGTCGTCACGGCTGCTCGGTGGTCAGGTCACCGTCGTCGACCCGGTCGTCGACGGCGTAGAACCCCTCCGGCAGTGGCTCCGCGGCGTGACCGCCTGACGCGAGCCGCGCGGCGGCCGCGCCCGCGGCCGCGACGAGGAGGCCGAGGACGAGCAGGCCGGCCCGGCCGCCGCGCGCGTCACGACGAACACCATGATCAGCGGTCCGCCGATGTCGTGGACCGCGTAGCCGAGTGCCCAGACGCCGATGTACCGCCCGCGCGTCTCCTGGGGCGCGAGGGCGCGGCGGGTCACCCGCGCGAGTCTGCCGCCTGCGAGGATCGGCGTCGTGGGAGATACCGCGGAACTGCTCGCCCTCGCGACCCGGCTCGTCGACGAAGCGGGGGCGTTGCTGATGGAGCGGCTGCCGTACGTCCGGACCGTCGCGAGCAAGAGCACGCCGACCGACGTCGTCAGCGAGGTCGACCACGCGGCCGAGGAGTACATCGTCGCGGCGCTGCGCAAGGAACGGCCCGACGACGCGATCCTCGGCGAGGAAGGGACGGTCGAGCCGGGGACGACGGGCCTGCGCTGGGTCGTCGACCCGCTCGACGGGACGGTGAACTACCTCTACCGCGCGCCGTCGTTCGCGGTCTCCGTCGCGGTCGAGGACGAACGCGGCGCGCTCGCGGGCGCGGTGCGCGACCCGCAGCGCGGCGAGACGTACGCCGCCGCGCGCGGATGCGGCGCGACGCTGAACGGCGAGCCGGTGCGTGCCAACCCGGTCAACGACCTCGCGCACGCGCTCGTCGCGACCGGCTTCTCGTATGCCGCCACCGACCGCACGTGGCAGGCTGGCGTGCTGACAGGGGTGCTCCCCCACGTCCGTGACATCCGCCGCCACGGCTCGGCCGCGCTCGACATCTGCGCGGTCGCGGCCGGGCGGGTCGACGCGTACTACGAACTCGGACCCGCTCCGTGGGACCGCGCGGCCGGCGCCGTCGTCGCGACCGAGGCAGGCGCGTACTACGCGGTGCACGCGACCCCGGACGGGCGCGACCTCACGGTCGCCGCCGCGCCGGGGATCGCGGACGCGTTCCTCACCCTGCTCAAGAACGCCGGAGCGTTGGCCTGGTAGGGCCTGGCGCACATCTCGTTCGGCGGCGGCGCGCGGCAAGAGCACTCGCGAGTGCCACCAACGCCGCGGCGACCGGGAGCGCGGCGGGCAGGCCCGTCGTCGCGATGCGGCGCGGCTGGGCCGCCGGCGGCGCGGGCGGTACGCGCGGCTCGCTGACGCGGGGCACGGCGGGCGGCACGATGAGACCGTCGAGGGAGAACGTGAACGCGCCGCGGCCGAAGCTGGCCGCGTACAGCGTGTTCGTCGCCGCCTGGTACGCGAGGTCCCAGACCGGCGCCATCGGCAGCCCGGTCCCGACGCGGTACCAGTGCTTGCCCAGACCGGTCGCGACCTTCGGCGTCCAGAACACGCCGACGTCGGTCCCGACCAACAGGTCGTCGCCGATGGGCAGCACCTTCCCGACCGGCGCCTCGGGCAGGTCGCCGCTCACGTCGTCCCACGTGACGCCGCGGTCGGTGCTGCGGAACACCGTCGCCGCGGACGTGCCGCCGCGGAACCCGGAGTACGTCGCGTACGCGAGGTCGGGGTGACGCACATCGATCGCGACGCTCGTGACGTACTCGTCGGGCAGGTCGGAGTCGGTGCTCTCGGTCCAGCTCGTCGTGGCCTGGGCGGCGTTGTCGTGCGAGTACCAGAGGTGGCCGTCGTCGGTGCCGACGAGCAGGAAGCCGACGTCGGCGTTCGTCACCGCGATCGTCGAGACGGTGTCGTAGTTGCGGAACAGCGGGTTGGTCTCGGTGCTGCCTTGCTCGCCGTCGGTGAGGTCGGGGCTGATCGGCGTCCAGTTCGCGCCGTCGTCGGTCGAGCGGTGCACTATCGACGACGCGGTGTAGACGGTGCTCGGCTCGTTCGGGTCGAACTCGATCGGCGTGAGCCAGTTCTTCCGGTCGCCCTGGATCTGCGTGTCGAACCCGCTCCTCGTGTTGCCGCCGTTCTTGCTCACGGCGCAGGCGCCGTATTGGCTGCACCCGTAGACGATCTGCTCGTTCTCCGGGTTGATCCGCATCTCCGTACCGTCGCCGCCGGTGATGTCGTTCCATCCGTCGCTGGCCGCGTCGCCGTCGGCGTCCCACGAACGGTTGCCGCCGTTGTCCTGGAGACCGCCGACAATCCGGGCGGCGCTCTGCTGCGAGACGTCGATCGAGAAGAGCTGGTTCCACGGCATGTACTCGCCGTGCTCCCAGGTCTTGCCGTTGTCGTCGGACGTGTAGAGGCCGCCGTCGTTGCCGATGTACACGCGGTCCTCGACCTTCGGGTCCCACGCCATGCCGTGCTGGTCGGCGTGCAGGCCGCCCGGCGCGGAGAACGACGTCCCGCCGTCGGTGCTCTCGGAGAGGTTCACGCCGGTCGCGTAGACGTGCATCGGCTTCTTCGGGTCGACGTAGACCCGGCCGAACCACCAGGCGTAGACGAAGCCGCCGGTGACGAGCGCGTCGTCGAACGACTTCGGTACGAACGTGTCGCCGCCGTCGGTCGAGACGTAGAAGCCGCCGGTGAGGCCGTCGACGGTCGACGACAGGACGTAGACGATCCCGCCGGTCGCGACGGCGACGCCCAGGCGGCCGACCGTGGTGATGCCCGGGCCGAAGTACTGCGTGCCGATCGCGGCCCAGGTCGCGCCGCCGTCCTTCGAGCGGTACAGCGCCGAGCCGCCGCCGGTGTAGTCGCGGTTGCCGGGGCGGCGGATGCGGTCCCACACCGTCGCGTACACGACGTCGGGATCGTCGGGGTCGAGCGCGACGTCGACCGCGCCCGCGGTGGGCGCCGAGCCCTCGAGCACCTTCACCCAGGTATCCCCGCCGTCGGGGCTCCGGTAGAGACCGCGGTCGCCGCCCGGGCTGAACAGTGGGCCGTTCGCGGCAACCCAGACGGTGTCGGGGTCCTTCGGGTCGACGACGATGCGGCCGATGCGTTCGGTCTTGTCGAGGCCGATCCGCTGCCACGACGCGCCGCCGTCCTTGGAGCGATAGACGCCGGTGCCGCCGTACGTCAGCGACCCGCCACCCGGACCCGCCTCGCCGGTGCCCGCGAACAGCGTGCCGTCGGGCGTGATGGCCAGCGCGCCGATCGTCTGCACGAGGTCATCCGGCCACACCGGGGTGAACGTCTTGCCCGCGTCGGTGGAGTGCCAGACACCCCCGGTCGCGGTACCGACGTAGATCGCGTTGGCCCTGGTCGGGTCGACGACGACGTCGAGGATGCGGCCGCCGATGTTCGTCGGGCCCTGCAGGTGCCACGCCTGGTCGGTGCCGACGGTCTTCGCCGCGAGCGCCTGCGTCCGGGCATGCGCGAACGCACCCGTCGGCACGACGCCGGTGCGCCCGGCCGTCCGGAGCAGCGCGGCGTCTCCCGGCACCGGCTGCGTACCGAGCTCACCCGCGCTCGGCACCGAGAGCGCGCGCGGGCTCGGCACAGCCTCCCGGTGGTGCGGCGCGGGAGCGGTGACGAGGGCGAGGGTGGCGACGGCGGCGAACGCCGCGGGCATCACGCGGGTCACCTGCACTGCTTCGCGCCGGGGGTGCCGGGTTCCTCCCCCCCCCAGGGCGTGTCCTGCGGATATCGGCCGTCGCGAGCGGGCCGGAGATCCGCAGGACACGCCCTCGGGCGTCAGTCGGCGGGCGTCGACGCGAAGCGCCACTCCGGCGGGGTGAGCTCGTCGTAGTCCGCCTCGACCGGCGCCGCGTCCGCCGCTGCCTCGACGACGGCGTCGACCTCCGGTGCGGGCTCAGGCTCAGGCTCCGGCGCGGCCTTCGCGCGCTTGGCGACCTGGGCGGGGCTCGGCGAGCTCGCGGCCTTCGCGGCCTTGCCGCCGTTCGCGGGGAAGTCCTTCACCACGTTGACGCCGCGGCCGTTGCACTCGGGGCACACCTCGGTGAACGCCTCGAACAGCCCCTGGCTGATCCGCTTGCGGGTCATCTGGAGCAGCCCGAGCGAGGTGAGCTCGGCGACCTGGTGCTTGGTGCGGTCGCGGCCGAGGCACTCCTTGAGCCGCCGCGACACGAGCTCGCGGTTGCTCTCGAGAATCATGTCGATGAAGTCGACGACGATGATCCCGCCGATGTCGCGCAGGCGTAGCTGGCGGACGATCTCCTCGGCGGCTTCGAGGTTGTTGCGGGTGACGGTCTCCTCGAGGTTGCCACCCTTGCCGGTGAACTTGCCGGTGTTGACGTCGACGACCGTCATCGCCTCGGTACGGTCGATGACCAGCGAGCCGCCCGACGGCAGCGAGACCTTCCGGTCGAGCGCCTTCATGATCTGCTCGTCGACGCGGTACGCGTCGAACAGCGGCTTCGGACCCTCGGGGCGCTGCAGCCGCGGCAGCAGGTCGGGGGCGAGCGTCGACAGGTAGCCCTCGATGAGGTCGTAGTCCTCGTCGCCTTCGACGATGAGCTTGGCGAAGTCCTCGTTGAAGTTGTCGCGGACGACGCGGATGACGAGGTCCGGCTCGCCGTGCACGAGCGCGGGCGCGGTCTCCTTCTTCGCCTTCTTCTCGATGACCTCCCACTGTGCCTGGAGGCGACGCAGGTCGGCGGTGAGGTCCTCCTCGCTGGCGCCCTCGGCGGCGGTACGGATGATGACGCCCGCGCCCTCCGGCTTCAGCGTCTTGAGCAACGTCTTGAGCCGGGCTCGCTCGGTGTCCGGCAGCTTGCGCGAGATGCCGGTCATCGACTGCTCGGGCACGTAGACCATGTACCGGCCGGGCAACGACACCTGCGACGTGAGTCGCGCGCCCTTGTGGCCCATCGGGTCCTTGGTGACCTGGACGACGACCTGCTGGCCGCTCTTGAGCGCCTGCTCGATGCGCGGCGGACGGCCTTCCAGCGCGGACGCGTCGTAGTTGACCTCGCCGGCGTACAGGACGGCGTTGCGGCCCTTGCCGATGTCGACGAACGCCGCCTCCATCGAGGCGAGCACGTTCTGCACCCGGCCGAGGTAGACGTTGCCGGCGTACGACGTCGCGTTGGCGCGCGTCACGTAGTGCTCGACGAGGATGCCGTCCTCGAGGACCGCGATCTGCGTCGTGTCGCCGGTCTGCCGGACGAGCATGAGGCGTTCGACCGCCTCGCGGCGGGCGAGGAACTCCGCCTCGGTGACGATCGGCGGGCGGCGGCGACCCTGGTCGCGGCCGTCGCGACGGCGTTGCCGCTTGGCCTCGAGGCGGGTCGAACCGCGGACGCCTTGGATCTCGGACTTCGACTCGCGCGGCTCGCGTGGCTCGCGCGCGGGCCGGACCTTGACCACGGTCGGGACGCCGTCCTCGACGGTCTCCACGACCTCGCCGCTGCCACCGCGCTTGCGACGGCGGCGCCGCTTCGTCCCGGTCGCGCCGCCCTCGCCGGACTCGTCGTCGGCGGCCTCGGCCGCGGTCTCGGCCGGCTCGCCCTCGTCGCCCTCGCGGGCCTCGCCGGTCTCCTCGCCCGCGCGGCCCTTGCCCCGGCCGCGACGGCCGCGACGGCGGCGCTTGCGCGGGCCGCCCTCACCGGTCTCGTCCTCGGCGGCCTCCGGCTCGGCGACGGCCTCGGCGGGCGCCGCGGCTGGCGCGTCGGCGTCGACGACGATGCGCGGCTTGCGGCGGCGCGGGGCCGCCGCGGCCGCCTCGCCGGCCGGGACGACCGGCGCCTGGAACATGACGGGCGGCGGCGTACGCCGTCCGCGCCCCGTCGGGGCGGTCTCCTCGGCGGGCGCCTCGGGCGCGACCTTCTTGCGGGCCCGAGTCCGCTTCGCGGGAGTTTCGGTGGCCTCGACGGGTGGGGCCTCCGCCGCGGCGGGCGCGACCTTACGGGTCCTGGTCCGCTTCGCCGGCGGCGCCGCCTCGACGGGCACCTCGGCGGCCGGCGCGGCCGCCTTGCGCGGCGCGCGCTTGCGGGCGGGCTTGGTGGGCGTGCTGGTCTTGGTGGGGTCTTTCTCGTCGGCCATGCCGAACGTTCCTCCGACACGTCCCGGGCGCGAGTCGCGCCGCGCGGGGCGTGCTTCCTGTGTCGTGCCGGTGGCGCAAGCCACCGGAAGCCTGTCGCTCCTATGGAGCGTCCGAGGCGTCCGCGGCACTCGCGTCGCGGTCAGCCGCGAGCGGGTCGGCCAGGTGGCCGGCTTCGTCGAGCAGTCCCTGAGCCGACCGGGTCGCCTCCGGAGGGGCGGGCAGGTCGAGCTCCGCGACGGCGCGAAGCCCCGACAGAACGTCGTCGGGCCGGACGGCGGGTGTGGTGTGCCGTACGACGACCCCGAGTATCGCACACGGCGGGTGATCGTCCGATGCCCGTACGTCGGCGTGTCGTACCGCGGCCCGCGCGTCGAGCCTGCGGACGCCCTCCTTCAGGCGGCGTTCGACCTCGACCGTGTCGGCGGCGAGGAACGCCGCCAGCGCCGCCGCGGCGGTCTCCGGCGCGACTCCCGGGAGGCGTACCTCCCACGCCGACCCGTCGATCCGGTCGGGCAGCGACGGCGTACGCGCCTCGACGCACTCGACGACGTCGAGGCCCGGCGGCAACGACGCGTCGACCGCTATTCCGAACGCCTCCGGATCGACCCGTTCGGCGAGCGCGATCTCGACGTACTCGGCCTCGCTCGCCGCGCCCGTCGGGGACGCGCCGACGTACGAGATCTTCGGATGCGGCGAGAACCCCGCGCTGAACGCCACCGGCGCGCCCGCGCGACGCAACGCGCGCTCCAGCGCCCGCGCGAAGTCGCGATGGCTGGTGAACCGCAGCCGGCCGCGCTTGGCGTAGCGGATCCGGACGCGCTGTACGACGGGAGGGGGCGGTGGACCCTCGGGGACGCGCTTGCTCACTTCACGACGGAGAGCGGCAGGAGTGTCTTGCCGGTCGGGCCGATCTGGATCTCGGTGCCCATGCCGGGGCACACGCCGCAGTCGTAGCAGGGGCTCCACCGGCAGTCGTCGACCTCGACCGCGGTCAGCGCCTCCTGCCAGTCCGCCCAGAGCCACTCCTTCTCCAGGCCGGAGTCGAGGTGGTCCCAGGGCAGCACCTCGGCCTCGTACCGTTCGCGGGTGGTGTACCAGTCGACGTCGACACCGGCGTCGCGCGCGGCGTCCATCCATCGGGCGTACGAGAAGTGCTCGCTCCACCCGTCGAAGCGACCGCCCTGCTCCCACACCCGGCGGATCACGGCGCCGACGCGCCGGTCGCCGCGCGAGAGCAGGCCTTCGACGATGCCGGGCTTGCCGTCGTGGTAGCGGAAGCCGATGGAACGGCCCAGCGACCGGTCGGAGTTGATCGCGTCGCGGAGCAACGCGAGCCGACGGTCGGTCGACTCCGCGTCGAGCTGCGGCGCCCACTGGAACGGCGTGTGCGGCTTCGGCACGAACCCGCCGATCGACACCGTGCAGCGCACGTCTTTCTGGCCGGTCTCGCGCCGCCCGGCGCGGATGACGTCGTGCGCCAGCTCGGCGATCTCGACGACGTCCTCGTCGGTCTCGGTCGGGAGGCCACACATGAAGTAGAGCTTCACCTGCCGCCAGCCGCCCTGGTACGCGGTCGTCACGGTACGGATCAGGTCTTCCTTGGTCACGGTCTTGTTGATGACCTTGCGGAGGCGTTCGCTGCCGCCCTCGGGCGCGAACGTCAGGCCCGTACGCCGGCCGTTGCGGGTCAGCTCGTGCGCGAGCGTCACGTTGAACGCGTCGACCCGCGTGGACGGCAGCGAGAGCGAGGTCTGGGTGCCCTCGTACCGGTCGGCGAGGCCGTGCGCGATGGCGCCGATCTCGCTGTGGTCGGCGCTGCTCAACGACAGCAGCCCTACCTCCTCGTAGCCGGTCGCCCGTAGGCCACGCTCAACCATGTCGCCGATGCCGGTGATGCTGCGTTCGCGAACGGGGCGCGTGATCATCCCGGCCTGGCAGAACCGGCAGCCGCGGGTACAGCCGCGGAAGATCTCGACGCTCATGCGTTCGTGCACGGTCTCCGCGAGCGGCACGAGCGGCTGCTTCGGGTACGGCCACTCGTCGAGGTCCATCACGGTCCGCTTCGCGACGCGGAACGGCACGCCGTGGCGGTTCGGCACGACCCGGTGGATGCGGCCGTCGGGGAGGTAGTCGACGTCGTAGAAGCGCGGGACGTACACGCCCTGCACCTCGGTCGCGAGCCGGAACAGCAGGTCGTCGCGAGTCCCCCCGGTGCGCTTCCAGTCGCGGACGACCTCGGTCATCTCGAGGACGGCCTGCTCGCCGTCGCCGAGCACCGCCGCGTCGACGAACTCCGCGATCGGCTCCGGGTTGAACGCCGCGTGCCCGCCCGCGACGACGATGGGGTCCTCGTCGGTACGGTCGGTCGCGGTGAGCGGGATGCCCGCGAGGTCGAGGGCGTTGAGCAGGTTCGTGTAGCCGAGCTCCGTCGAGAAGCTGACCCCCAGCAGGTCGAACGCCCGCACCGGACGGTGCGCGTCGACCGTGAACTGCGGCACGCCGCACTCGCGCATCAGCGCTTCGAGGTCGGGCCACACGGAGTACGTGCGCTCGGCGAGCACGCCGGGGCGTTCGTTGAGGACCTCGTACAGGATCATGACGCCCTGGTTGGGCAGGCCGACCTCGTACGCGTCCGGGTACATGAGGCACCAGCGGACGTC
>CBQZLL010000116.1:0-9012 GCA_967749945.1 uncultured Frankiaceae bacterium | reverse complement strand
CCCGGCAACGTGGCATTCACGTCTGGCCACGTCTCCGTCGGGACGTTCTCCGGCCCGGCGATCACCATCTGCACGCACCTGACGTGGAGCGGTGGCACGGGCGGCAGCTACGACACCTGCGGCGCCTGACGCGGTCCTGATCCACTTCGCAGCGCGCTCTCAGGGAATGGCCAGGAACCTCGTCCAGGGTTCGAGGTGACGGACACCGGACCGAGGAGAACCCGTGCTGCGCCGCAACCTGAAGTGGATCCTGGCCGCGCCGCTCGTCGTCGTGGCGCTGCTGTTCGGCGGGGCGTGGTTCTACACGCATGTCGTCGAGGGCGACCCGCCGGAACGCCTCACGCTCTCGCCGGCGACCCCCGCGCCGAGCGGGACGACGTCAGGCGTCGGCACGGCCGACGGGACGTGGACCGTGACGAGCGACAGCCAGGTCGGCTACCGCGTCGACGAGGTGCTGTTCGGTCAGGCCGCGACCGCCGTGGGCCGGACCAACCAGGTCACCGGCTCGCTCACCGTCGCGGGGACGTCGGTGATCGCCACGTCGTTCACCGTCGACATGGCCTCGGTGACGAGCGACCAGGCGCGCCGCGACGGCCAGTACCGGGGCCGGATCATGGACACCTCGACGTACCCGACGGCGACGTTCGCGCTGACGCAGCCGATCGACCTCGGAACGGTTCCCGCCGACGGCGAGACGATCAGCGCGACGGCCACCGGGAAGCTCACGCTGCGCGGGCAGGCCAAGGACGTGACGTTCGACGTCAAGGCGCGGCGGACCGGCGCGACGATCGAGGTCAACGGCTCGATCCACCTCGTGTTCGCCGACTGGGGCATCCCGAGCCCGTCGTTCGGCCCGGCGAACGTCGACGACAATGGCGACCTGGAGTTCCTCCTCGTCTTCGCGAAGTAGGTCAGGTCGCGGACGAGCTGGTGCCCGCCGACGGCCGCACCCGGTGCGGCAGCCACTTGCCACGCAGGTCGCGGACGTTCGTGACGTCCATGACGTGCACCGCGCTCGCCGTGCCGTCCTTGACGACGGCCAGGACGCGGACCTGGTCGCCGGTCTTCACGTCGGTGATGCCCGCGTTGCCCGCGTTGACGAGCGTGTCGTCGGTGACGGCGTACGTCCGCGAGTAGCCGTCGGCGCTCTTGACCGTGATCGACGTCGCGGTCACCGCAGTCGCGTCGCCGACCTGCATCGCCATGACCTGGTAGCCGCCGCCGGGGGCGTTCGTCGTGAACTCGCCGTGCAGCGCGCCGTCGATCCCGCGCATACCGCGGTGGCCGAACGGCCCGCCGTGCCTGCCGAGCTTGCCGTCGGGCGCGGTGCTGCTCGCGCTGGGGGAGGGGCTCGGCGACGTCTGCGCGCTCGCGACGTTGAGCCCGGCGACGATCACTCCGGCGACGAGCCCGGTGCCGACAAGACCGGCGGCGTAGAGCGTGCGGCGCGGCCGGGCGGGACTTACGACCTCGACGATGTCGTCCATGGCGGGCTCCTCATCGGTGGCTTCGTTGGCACGATGCAATAGGAACAACCTGAAGGCGACCTGAGAACTCGTGACCCCTCACCCCCTAGGCCGGCCGCGGCCAGGATTCCGTCGGCCTGTGGCGTACTACCCGGGACATGCCACGAGCCGCCGTCGTCGCCGTCGCCGCCATCCTCGCGCTGCCGGCCGTTACCGCTGTCGCACACCCGCCCGGCGTGTGCCTCCCTGTCGAACACTGCGAGACGTGGTCAGCGACCTACGACGACCCGGACGTCCCGGCCGACCGCGAGTCCGACCAGTACGTCGCAGCGGTGCGCATGAATGCGACCACCGTGTTCACCGTGGTCCGGTCGGTCGCCTTCGCCACGAGTGACTTCAGACAGACCACTGCGACCGCGAACGTCGTCGCGTACGACCGCACGACCGGTGCCGTCCGCTGGACCGCCCGCCAGCAGGAGGGCGGTTACCTCTCGCCGGAGCACGCGGTGCTGTCTCCCGACGGGGCCACGCTCTACGTCGCCGGCACGTCCTGGGAGACGAACCCGTACGAGTCGGTCGACACGCGGATGGTCACGACCGCGTACGCCACCGACACCGGCGCCATGCGGTGGTCGGCGACGTGGGACACCGGTCCGTCCACCGACAACCCGAACGGCATCGCGGTCGCGCCGGACGGCAGCGAGGTCTACGTCGTGGGGTACAACGGGGACTTCGTGACGGTCGCGTACCGCCCGGACGGGCGCGAGCTGTGGTCGCGGACGTACGGCGATCGCGGCGAGCTCGACGAGCCGGTGGGCGTGGCCGTCTCTCCCGACGGCACCGTCCTCGCGGTGACCGGGTACACCGGTGGCATCACGCACACTCCTGACACCACCACCGTCGCCTACTCGCTGCGCGGCCACGGCGGCCAACAGCTCTGGGCCGCTCGTTACTACGGCATCGACGCCGGCCGCAGCGACACCGGGAACGCCGTGGCGGCGGACTCTGACCGGTTCTACGTCACCGGCCTCTCGGAGGGCGGCTCCGGCGACGAGTACGCGACCCTCGCGTACGACCAGCACACCGGCGCGCAGGTGTGGGTTGCGCGCTGGTCCGGCCGTCCCGGCGGGTTCATCAACGTCGCTACCGAGGTCGCCGTCGCGAACGGCCGGGTCGTCGTGACCGGGCGGTCCAGCGCGGCGTCCGCGGAGGACGACTTCGACGCGGGCACCGTCGCCTACGACGCCGCGACCGGCCGGCAGTTGTGGGCGGCGCGGTTCAGCCCGCCGAGGTACGACGGTTACGCCACGGGGCTGGGCCTGTCGCCCGACGGCGCGACGGCGTACGTCGAGACGAGGGAGGACTCGGCGCTGCACCTGCCGTCCCGGCTCGGGCTGGTGGCGTACGACGTCGCGACCGGCGCCGAGCGGTGGCACACGTTCCTCGACTCGGTCGCGTACTCGTTCGACGTCGCCGCGGACGGCGGCTCGGTGGCGGTGGCCGGCGTCGTGGGCAGCGCAACGACCCAGGACGGGTACGACGCCATGACCGCGGTGTTCCCGGGGTAGCCCGGCTACCCGACAAGGTCGTCGACCGAGCGCCGCGGTGTCGCGACGGCCTGGTCGTCGATGCCGACGCCGACCCGGAGCACGGCCTGTGGGAACCCGGCGTAGCCGATCGCCCGGCGCAGACCCTGGCGCGCGGAGGGGCGTTCGAGCGGAGCGCTGAGCAACGCGGCGGACGCGCCGTCGACGGTCGCGCTCAGCAGCACCATCTGCAACGCCATCCCCGCCCGCAACCAGTCGGCCTGGTCGTCGCCCGCAGTCCAGAGCACCGCGGCGAGCGGGGCGTCGGGCGTCTGTTCGAGCAGCCGCCGGTACGCGGGGTGCGCGAACCGCGCGCCGTACGGCATCGCCACCTGCCGGCTCGCGCGGGTCGGTAGCCCGTCGGTCGCGCCGGGGCGGGTCCACGACCGCAGCTCGGTCGCGAACGCGAGATCGAGGGCGGCCGCGCGCCGGGCGCGTTCGACGAGCAGGTCGAGCGCCTCGCGCGCGCCGGGCGTCGTGACGAGCTGGAGCAACGCCCCTTCGGTCTCGGCCGCGCGCTGCAGCCTGGCCGGGGTGCCGATCGGCATCCGCATGGCGTCGAGCGGGCCGCGGTTGCTGTGCCGCGCGGGCACCACTGCGAGCAGCGCGAGGTCGTCGTCGGTCGGAACGGCTGGCGCGCCTTCCGACACCCGGGCGAGCGCGCCGTCGGGTCCGTCGGGCAGCATGTCGACGACCGGCTCGTACCCGGCGCAGCGCATCGCGAGGACGTACGTCCGCAACGCCGCGCCGCAGCCGATGGTGAGCTCGCGGTCATCGGGGTCGGACGCGGCCAGGCCGCGGGCCGCGTCGGCGTATAGCTCGGCGGAACCGTCGGGGGACAGCGCGAAGCGCCACGGCTGGGCGTTGTGCTTCGACGGCGCGTGCCGCGCCGTGGCGACGTACCACCGCTGCCGCTCCTGCCGGCTCAGGTGCTCGTCCATGGGCCGATCGTCCGACTCGGCCGCGTCGTCCGTCAGGACGGATGGTCCCGAGCGGGTCGGGGCCATGGTCCCGTCTACTCGGTGCTTTGGGCCGACGACCGTGGTCGGGCCCGTCCGTAGCGTCGTAACCGAAGCCGGACGCACGCGGCGACCGGGACGAGAACGAAAGGGAGTGGCGGTCATGACACGCATCCGGACCGTCGGTGCGGTCGCAACGCTTGGCGCGTCGGCAGTGTTCTTCGTAGCGGGTCCGTACATGGTGTATCGCGGGTTCGACGCGCGGTCGCAGGTGCGTGCCGAGCTGACGGCGGAGCACATCACCACGCCAGAGGACGCGAGCAAGCCGAACATCGCGGTGGTCGACGGACCGAGTGCGATGGTGCAGGCGGAGATCATCAAGCACCACGCTCTCGACGCGACCGGCGGCAAGACGTACGCGCAGCTGGACCGGACTGACCCGGCGCGGACCACCGCGTTCAACGCGGCGGCGCTGCGGACGGCGTTGCTGTCGAGCGCACTGGCCTGGAACGTTGCCAACCTGGTGATCGGGCTCGGGTTCCTGGTCTTCGGCCTCGGCGTCGTGCTCCTCGCGATCGGGCTCGTCATCCGCAAGCCCGAGCAGGTGCTCATCAGCACCGCGCCGGACTCGCTGCGGGAGCCGGTCACCAGCTGACTGCACGGCAACGTGAGGAGGGGCCGGCCGTCCCGGTCCCTCCTCACTCAACTCGGAAGGACGTGACAGCCATGCGCCTCCTCGTCGTAGAGGACCAGATCGGGGACTCCGTCGACACGATCCTCGACCTGGTCGAAGCGGGGCACCGGGTCGTCCGGTGCCAACCCGTCGGCGGCGAGGTCGAGCCGTGCGCGGGCCTGTCGGGAACCGGCGAGTGCCCGCTCCGTGAGCCCGTCGACGCCGTCGTCGACCTGCACTCCGGTGCGGACTTCACGCTGCGCGAGCTCGGCGCGCTCTGCGCCGCGCGGACCGGCGCGCCGGTCGTGACGATCGGGCACACGGCGCCGCCGTTCCGGAGCATCCGAACGACACCGGCCGACCTGATCGAGACGCTCGCTGCGCTCGAGGCGGCCCGCCAGCCGGGGCACGCCTCGTAGGCGGGCGGCGCCGCCGCGTCTAGGGCTTGGCGAAACGGCCCGGATCGGTTCGGCCATCCCAGAACTTCGTGATCTTGGCGAGGTTGTGCACCATATGCGTGCAGAACATCGCCAAGATCACGAGATGTGGGCCGGCGAAGCACGCCGCGACGAGCGTTCCGCCAAGCCCTACTAGTACGGCGGGATGCAGAGGTCCGTCACGACGGGGAGACGGCACCACGGCGGCGGGGGCGGGCAGGAGTCGGACTGGCAGGCGTTCGCGGCGGGCGCGGTCGCGGTCAGCAGGCCGCCGGCCAGTGCGGCCGCGGCGACGAGCAGGGCGAGGGGGCGGCGCATCGGGACTCCGTTCGCAAGGGGACCGGGTGATCCCGATGTGTACCCGTTTCGCCGCCGCCGCGCGAGTCCTCAGCTGCAGCAGGCGGCGGAGGTCTCCGCGTCGGCGAGGACTGTGTAGACCTCCCAGCGGCCGGTGCGCTGCTCGCCGACCCACACCTTGTCCTGCACGGCGTAGCAACACGACCCGCTGCCGTCCGTCGTCTCGAGACCCGCGGCGCTGAGCCGCTCGGTCGCGGCTGCGACCTCGTCGGTCGTCGCGACCTCGACGCCGAGGTGGTTGAGCGAGCCGCCCTGGCCGGGGGCCTCGAACAGCACGAGCTTGAGCGGCGGGTCGGCGATGGCGAAGTTCGCGTAGCCGGGGCGGCGCTTGGCCGGCTCGGTGCCGAACAGTGTCGTGTAGAACGCGACCGCGGCGTCGACGTCGTCGACGTTGAGGGCGAGCTGGACGCGGGACATGGGGGCTCCTCAGGGGGGAGGTATCGACAGACGTCAATCTCTACTAGGCATCGACGGATGTCAATACGTCACGTACGATGCCCGCCATGACCTCGGTACGGATCGCCTGCTGCGCGCCACTCACCGCGGCGCCGTTGTCGGGCGAGGACGCGGCGCTGCTTGCGTCGCGGCTCAAGGCGCTCGCCGACCCGTCGCGGCTGCGCGCGCTGTCGCTCGTCCTCGCCTCGGGCGACAACGGCTGCTGTGTCTGTGACCTCACCGACCCGCTCGCGCTGTCCCAGCCGACGGTGAGCCACCACCTCAAGGTGCTGCACGAGGCCGGTCTGGTGACCCGCGAACAGCGCGGCGTGTGGGCGTTCTACCGCGCCGACCGCGTCGCGCTGTCCGACCTCGCCGGCGCCCTCGGCTAGGGCTTGGCGAAACGCTCGTCGCGGCGTGCTTCGCCAGCCCACATCTCGTGATCTTGGCGATGTTCTGCACGCATCTGGTGCACAACCTCGCCAAGATCACGAAGTTCTGGACGGCCGAGGCGTGTCCTCGTACCTCATGTCGCGCGAGGTGCAAGCAGGCCCAGGACATCGGTGTGGAGGAGACCGTTCGTCGCGACGGCGCTGCCGCCGTCGGGCGTCGGGTTGCCCGCGAGGTCGGTGAACGTCCCGCCGGCCTCCTCGACGATGACCTGCAACGCGGCGAGGTCCCACAGCGACACCTCCGGCTCGGCGGCGATGTCGACGGCGCCCTCCGCGAGCAGCAGGTAGGACCAGAAGTCGCCGAAACCCCGGGTACGCCAACATTTCCGGCACAGAGCGAGGAACCCGTCGAGCCGTCCCTGCGCCTCCCAGCCGGTGAGGCTGGAGTACGAGAAGTGCGCGTGCGCGAGGTCGCTCACGGTGGAGACGGCGAGGCGACGGCCGTCGGCGTACGCGCCCTGCCCCCGGGCCGCCCACCACCGCTTGCCGAGTGCGGGCGCCGACGCGACGCCGACTGTGACGACGCCGTCCTCCTCGAGCGCGACGAGCGTCCCCCAGATCGGCACGCCGCGGACGTAGTTCTTCGTGCTGTCGATCGGGTCGACGATCCAGCGCCGCGGGCCGCTGCCGGAGGTGCCGTGCTCCTCGCCGACGATCGCGTCGGCAGGGCGGGTCGTCGCGACGCGCTCGCGGATGACGCGTTCGACCTCGCGGTCGGCCGCGGACACCGGGGTGAGGTCGGGCTTGGTCTCGACGACGAGGTCGACCGACCGGAAGCCGCGCATCGTGATCTCGTCGGCCAGGTCGGCGAGGCTCAGCGCGAACGCGAGGTCGTCGGTCACGGCCCGAGCGTATGCGAGGTACGAGGTCCCCCGGCGTTAGCCTGACAATGATGGTTCGCCCGGGTTTGCGACGGCGGTGGCGACGCGTGGTCGTCGTGGCGAACGCCTGCCTCGCGCTCGCGGGCGCGGGGCTCGTGGCGTACCCGTTCGCGACGGACGCGTTCGCGCGCCATTGGGTGCAGCCCCACGCGGCCGCGCAGCTTGCGTCGCCAGGGCTCGCGGCGGCGTACCGCGCGGGGACCATCGCGACCGCCTCGCCCGTGACGCGGCTACGGCTCCGACGGCTCGGCATCGACGTGGTCGTCGTGCAGGGCGTCACTGCCGACGCGTTGCGCGCGGGCGCCGGGCACTACCCGTCGACGCCGTTGCCGGGGGAGCGCGGGAACGTCGCGATCGCTGGTCACCGGGTGACGTACGGCCGGCCATTCCGGCACCTCGACCAGGTCCGGCGCGGCGACCGGATCGAGCTCGCGACGCCGGTGGGGACGTTCGTCTACGAGGTCACGGTCGCGCCGTTCGTCGTCGCACCGCGCGACCTCTCGGTGCTGTCGCAGGACCAGCGGCCGATGCTCACGCTGACGACGTGCAACCCGGTGCACTCGGCACGGCAACGCCTCGTCGTGCAGGCGGTGCTGCTCGGTGCTTGAGAGCCTCGCGCTGCTGCTCATGCGCCCGCCGACCGACGCGGGCGTGTGGCTCGACGCGCCGCCGCGACCCGGCACCGTCGTCGTCGCGCCGTTCGACGTCCGCGGCGAGACGCAGGCGCCGGAGGGCGTGCTGCACGTCGACCTCTACGTCGTCCGCGGTACGACGCTGACGCATGTCGCGACGTACGACCCGGTACTGCCGGTCGGGACGGTGCCGTTCGCGTTCCGCTGGGACCCAGCCGGTGCCGCGCCGGGCACGGTGACGATCCGCGTCGTCGCGACGACGCTCGTCCGCGGCTTCAGCGCGGAGGCGGCCGGGCTCGTCGTACCCGCGCCATCGACTGCGCCGCGCGCCGTCGCGCGACCCGCGGTGCGCGCGGTCGCGGTCCCGCGCCGCGTCGTCACGAACACGCCGCGCACGCCGGTCGGGCCGTCGTACGACGACAGCGGCGCGGCGTTCGGCGCCACCGCGCCGGTGCTGCCCTACGCGCCGCCGCCGGCGGCGTCGTCGCTCGCCCGGCCGGTCGCCGCCGCGGTCACCGCGCCCGCGTCGCCGGAGCGGTCCGGCTGGGTCTCCGTCGCGGCCGGACTGTTGCTGCTGCTCGTCTGCTCGCACCTGCACCGCGTCCTGAGGAGTCCGCGATGAGATACGCGCTCGCCGCCGTAGCGCTCGCCCTGCCGACAGCGACCGCGACCGCCACCGTCGGCGCGACCGACAACGCGTTCGGCCCCAATAACGTCACGGTCTCGGTGGGCGACACCGTCACCTGGCGCAACGGCGGGCAGAACGCGCACGAGGTCAACGGCGCAGCGTTCGCCAGCGGCAACCTCGATCCGGGGAAGACGTACTCATGGCGCGCGACGAGAGCAGGGACGTACCCGTACGTGTGTCGGTACCACCAGTCGATCGGCATGACCGGCACCGTCGTCGTCCGCGCGTCGGGCCTGCCGAAGACCGGCGGCGACCGGGTCGCGCTCGGCCTGCTCGTCCTCGGCGTCGCGGGGGTCGCGGGGGCGACGCTGCGCTACGGCTGGAGGCTCCGATGACGCTGCGCCCGTGGGCCTTGGCGATCACCGGCCTGGTCTGCATCGCGGTGAGCCCGGCTGCGTTCGCGGCGACCACCCAGGTCGTCATGAAGGACAACGTGTTCATCCCCG
>CBQZLL010000115.1:0-9055 GCA_967749945.1 uncultured Frankiaceae bacterium | reverse complement strand
CCACCGTGAAGTCGACGTCGCCCGGCAGCGGCGCGAGGTTGCGTGCCTCGACGGCTACATACTCCGCCAGCGTGCCGTCGCGAGTCCAGTCCGTGAGGCCGAACACCCGCTGTCCCACCGACAGCCCCCTCGTGCCATAGCCGAGGGCGGTGACCACTCCGGCCAGCTCGTGCCCGGGGATCGACGGTGTTCGGTCACGGTCGAGGCGATCGGTCCAGGTCGAGGGCCACGCCAGCTCAGTCGGGACGAATCCCGACGCATGAATCTGAACGATGACGTCGTTTATCGCTGCCGGCGGCTCGGGCCGCTCCGCCAGCGTCATCCCGGCCGTTCCCGCGGTCTCGTCCGTCACCACGATCGCCCTCATCCGGACCTCCCTGTGTCGAGTTTCGTAGCTGCGGATCGCATCCTTCTCGCGCGTCGTCGCCGCCTGCATCGGTCCATTCTCGCGAAGCCGAGTGGCTCGTCCGCGCTCGCGATCCGGGGCCGGGTGCTGTCACACCGGGGTCACACGGAGGGCCGGACGGCCTCCGACCAGCACATGCTGTCCCGGACGTTGCGCAGGTCAGACTGACTGAGGCGCTGACCGGCCGCATCGGCGATCACCACGCGTTTCTCGCCCGGCTGATGCTGGTCAACGCCCGGCATGTGAAGAACCTGCCGGGGCGCAAGACAGATGTGTCTCGGACGCGGCGTGGCTCGCCGAGCTCGGCGCGCACGGTCTGGTCCGCGCGTCGTTCGTGCCCCCGGAGCCGATCCGCGACACCACAGAGAAACGGTGTCCGCCGAGACGGACCGGCCCATCCTCGTCACTACACCGCCCGACCACCACCGAGCGGCCGACCTGTCTTGCCGCGACTCCTCTCGATGATCTTGTGCGCTCACAGTGCGCTCACATCGCTGTGAGCGCGGCCCGTGTCGCGGCGCCCTGCGGCTTCGCCGCCAGCGACGAGCTGTGCCCGAGCCGGACGCTGCCGATCTCGATCGCGACGTCTCGCCGGCAGCGCAAGGCTGGCGGTGAACGCGACGCTCTGGAGCAGCGTGTCGGGACGGATCGGCGCGGGTCGTCCACAAGCGGACGAGCATCACCGCGAGTGATGCGATTCGCCAGACGCGGGCGTCCGCGGGCCCTACCGTCGAATCACCTAAGGCGAGGTGGTGGGGATGTCCGGCAAAGATCGCGGCCTCCGGCGGGCGCTACGGCACCGCGATCTTCGGTTGATGTTCGGGGGCCTGGCCGTCTCTGCCGCGGGTAGCTGGGCGTACAACGTGGCACTGATCGTCTACGCGTACCAGGAAACGCACTCCGCGGCGTGGGTTGCCGCGGCGACTCTCGGTCGGTTCATCCCGACGTTGCTGACGCAGTCGTACGCGGGCGTCCTCGCGGAGCGGTTCGAGCGCACCCGCGTGATGATGACCGCGGACGTGCTCTGCGCGGGGTGGATGTCGGCCGTCGCCGTCCTCGCGGCGTTCCACGCGCCGGTGCTCCTCCTGCTCGTGTTCGCCGGGCTGACCAGCGTCACCGCGGGCGTCTATCCGCCTGCCGTCACCGCCATGGTCCCGCAGGTCGCGGGCGAGGAGGACCTGGCCGCGGCCAACGCGCTCAACGGCACCATCGACAACCTGGCCATCATCGCCGGACCCGCGATCGGAGCCGGACTGCTCCTGCTGGGCCCGCCACCCGTCGCGTTCGCGGTCAACGCCGCGAGCTTCCTCGTCTCGGCTGCTTTCGTCAGCCGGATGAAAGCCCGCAGCACGCCCAGCGACGTCACCGAGTCGGGCAACGCCTTCCAGCAGGTCGTCGTCGGCTTCAAGGCGATCACGACGTCGACGACGGCCGCGGTGCTCGTGGCGTTCAGCGTGCTGGCGAGCTTCATCTACGGCACCGACACGGTCGCTCTCGTCTACGTCAGCAAGGACAAGCTCGGCACCGGAGCCGACGGTTACGGGTACCTGCTCGCCTGTCTCGGTGTCGGTGGGGTGCTCGCCGCGATCCTCGTCGACCGCCTGGCGAGCTCACCGCGGCTCGGCCTGATCATCGTCATCGGGATGGGCGTCTACTGCCTGCCGACGGCGCTGCTGACGGTCGTGCATGCGCCCGCGCTCGCGGCGGCCATCATGGCCGTCCGTGGTGGCGGCACGCTCGTCGTCGACGTCCTGGCGATCACGCTGCTCCAACGGTCGCTGCCACAGGAGATGATCGCGCGGGTGTTCGGCGCGTTCTTCACCCTCGTCCTCGCGGCGATCAGCCTCGGCTCGCTGGCGACGTCGCAGCTGGTGCAGCACGCGAGCCTGGACACCACCCTGTTCCTGCTCGCCTTCGTGGTGCCGGCGATCTGCGTCGCGACATGGCCGTACTTGAGCCGGATGGACTCGGCCGCGGTCGGCAAGCTGGTCGCGCTGCGACCTCGCATCACGCTGCTCGAAGCGCTGGACATCTTCGCGGCCGCGAAGCGTCCGACCCTCGAACGGCTGGCGGCCGCGCTCGAGGAGGTCGAGGTTCCGGCCGGGCAGACCGTCGTGCACGAGGGCGACGACGCGGACGCGCTGTGGATCGTCATCTCCGGCGAGGTCGAGGTGAGCGCGCGAGGCGAGCAGGCTCGGTCGCGCCGGCTGCGCACGATGGGACCGCGGTCGTACTTCGGCGAGATCGGCCTGCTCGCGCACATCCCCCGCACCGCCACGGTCAAGGCGGTCGAGCCCACGCGGCTTTACCGGCTGCCCGGCGACGAGTTCCTCGATGCGCTGACGGCGAGTACGGCGACGGCGTCGTTGCTCGAAGGCGCCCGGACCCGGCTCGCGCGCAGCCATCCGTCGTACCAGCCCGACATCATCACGATCCCGGGTCAGCGCGACCCCGAAGCGGCCGAGACCTCCGAGCGGACGCCGTCAGGGTGAGTTCCTAGACCGACGCGGGCGCGATGATCGCCGCGGCGCGGTCGGCCCACGGCGTCGCGCCGACCGCGACGAACGCCTGCTTCGCCGCTTCGGCGTGCCCAGCGGCTTCGGCGGCGCGTCCGGTGCGCGCCAGCAGCTCGGCGAGCTCTAGCTCGGCGCGCGCGGCGTAGTACGGCGCGCCGTACTCGCGCAGTCCCTCGATCGCCTTGGTGATGTCCTCCTCGGCGGAGGAGTCGTCGTGCTCGGCGAGGTTCAGCATCGCGCGCAGCCGGGGCAGCTGGGCCCGGAGGTACTGCGGGACGAGCCCGGCCGGCATGCCGGCGACCTGGTCGAGGAGACGGTGCGCGTCGGCGTGTCGGCTGGCGGCGACCGCGATCTCGACGGCTGGCACCCAGAAGATCGGGTAGTCGTCCTCGATGCCGCTCCACTCGTAGTAGCCGTCCGTTGCCGTGATCGCGGCGTCCGCGGCCTCGGTCATGCGCTGGTCGGCGAACGCCACGATCGCCTGCTCGAGCAGGCCGAACAGGTGGCTGGCCAGGTCGGGGCTGTCCGCCAAATCGCGTACGCCGGCCCGCTCGGTGGGTTCGCCGCGGGCCAGATGGATCATGGTCTGGACGCCGAGCACGACCCGGAGCTGGAGGATCGCCGTCGGGCTCGCCGCGCCGCTCTCCTCGGCGAGACCGGGGACGTCTTCCCACGATCCGTCGAGCCAGAGCGCGAACGACAGGTTGCTCGCGAGCCACGCCTCCTGGGTGTGCTCGCCGACCCGCCGGGCCACGGCCAGACCCTCCTCGGCGGCCTTCCGTGCGGTCGGCAGGTCCCGGTAGAGCTGTAGGGCGGCGAGGTTGTTCAGCGGCATCATCTCGCCCCCGACGATCTGCTCGCGCCGCGCCAGGTCGAGCGCGGCGTTGATGACCGCGATGCCGACGGTCGGGCGGCCGTAGGTGAACAGCACGCCGCCGTAGCTGTTGAGGTTGCGGATGAGCAGCTTCGTGTCGGACAAGCCCTCGGCGAGCTGGATGCAGCGCTCGTAGCAGCGCTTCGCCTCGTCGTTGTGCGCCCGGGACCGGTGTGACGTCGCGAGCGGGGTGTACAGCGCGAGGGTCGCGGCCTCCCAGCCGGGGACGCCGTCGACGGTGGGCAGCAGCCCTTCGATCAGGTCCGCGGCCCGGCCGGCCTCGCCGTTGACGATCATGGCGTCGGCGGCGACCGCGGCAGCGGTCGCGGCCAGCTCCGGCCGGTCGAGCTCCGCCCAGAGCGACTGCGCGAGCTGGCCGAGCTCGATCGCCGTCAGCAGCTCGCCGGCCATGAAGGCGACCCGGGCGCCGGTGCCGGCGATCCTGGCGCGGTCGGCGGGCTCGGTCGCGAGGTCGAGCGCGGTCTGGCAGTAGCGCAGTGCCTCGGTCGGCGAGCCCAGCCCGGTCGCGCGTGCCCCGGCGCGTTCGAGCAACGTGACGGCGCGGGTCGCGAGCTCGCCCGCGTCGGCGTCCGCCGGTGCGGACTCGCGCGCGGCGAGCAGGTGGCTCGCGATGACGCCAGGGAGGTCCTCGGAGTCCGGGGACGCCGTGTAGTACGCCGCTGCGGCGAGATGCCGCACCTTGCGGTCGCGCCGCGCGAGCGTCTCGTACGCGACGGTCCGGACCAGCCCCTGTAGGAACCGGTACTGGCCGCGTTCCGGGGATCGCGGGTCGACCTCGATCGAGAAGATCTCCTTGTGCACCAGCGAGTCGAGTACCGCGGCGACGTCGCCGTCGTCGGCGACCGCGGCGAGGCCCTCGATCGTGAACGACGTCCCGAGGACGGCCGCGTCCTGCACGATGCGGCGCTCGCCCGCGGGCAACGCGTCGAGTCGCGCGGCGATGAGCGCGGTGAGGCTGGCGGGCGCGGACAGCGCCATGAGATCGACGCGTTCGGCGGCGTCGTCGGCAAGGACGTACCGGCCCTCGCGCGGCACGACGGCGTCGCGGTCGATGAGCGCGCGGACGGTCTCGACGGCGTAGAGGGGAACGCCTTCCGCGCGCCGGACCAGCGCGGTCCGGACGTCGGCAGGCAGCCCGTCGACCAGGCCGCCGACAACCGCGCTCATCGCCGTCTCGTTGAGCGGTTCGAGGTAGATCTGCGTCGCCCGGCGGCCGGCGCCCCACTGCGGGCGCCGTTGCTGGATCTCGGGCCGGCTCATGGTGAGGACGAACACTGGCTGCCGGACGGTCTCGACCAGCTGCTCGAGGAAGTCGAGCAGGCCGTCGTCGGCCCACTGCAGGTCCTCGACCACAAGGACCACGGCGGCGTCGTCGCCGGCGAGACGTTCGAGGAACGTGCGCCACGCGGCGAACAGGTCGGCCCGGGCGAAGCCCTCGGCGGGTATCGCGGGGTCTGGCGCGCCGATCAGCGTGGCGAGTCGCGGGCGCAGATACGTGCGCTCGTCGACGTCGGAGACGTAGTTGTCCAACGCGCCGCGCAGCCGCTCGGCGATGACCTGCGGTTCGTCGCCCTCGATCGCGCCGATCCGGCCGCGCATCATCTCGGCGAACGCCCAGAACGCAACCCCTTCGCCGTACGAGATGCAGCGACCGCGGTGCCACCGGGTCACCTGGGTCACACCGTCGACGTACTTCTCGAACTCCCAACCGAGCCGGGTCTTGCCGAGGCCGGCGTCGCCGACGACGGAGACCAACCTGGCACGGCGCTCGTCGAGCGTCGCGTGGAAGAGCTCCTTCACCAGGCGGAACTCGCGGTCCCGGCCGGTGAACGGTGCTTCCAGCCCGTCGACGCGCTGCGCGCCCCCGCGCGCGGCGACGACCACGTCGGCACGGAAGAGCTGCATCGGCTCGGACTTGCCCTTGAGCTCGTGCAGTCCGGCGTTGACGTACGTGATCGCCGCGGCGGTGATCCCGCGCGTCGCCTCATCGGCCCACACCTCGCCTGGGCCGGCCGCGGCCTGGACCCGGGCGGCGGTGTTGACCGCGTCGCCCGCGACCATGCCTTCGCCCGCGGCGCCGAGCGTCACCGCGACCTCGCCGGTGACCACGCCGACGCGGATGGCCACGTTCGCGCCGCCGACCTCGTCGCCGAGCGCGGCGATCGCCGTGACCAGGTCGAGGGCGGCGCGCACCGCGCGCTCGGCGTCGTCCTCGTGCGAGACAGGCACGCCCCAGACCGCCATCACCGCGTCGCCGATGAACTTCTCGACGGTGCCGCCGTAGCGTTCGAGGACCGTGCGGGCTGTCTGGAAGTAGTGCGTGAGGAACTCGCGCGTCTCTTCCGGGTCGCGCGCCTCGGAGATGCTGGTGAACCCGACCAGATCGGCGAACAGCACCGACGTCGTACGGCGTTCGGCGACCGGCGCGGGGCGCTGCGGGGGCAGGATCGGGTGGTCTGCCGGCGCCGCCGCCTCCGCGGGCAGCGCCGTCCCGCATTCGCTGCAGAAGCGCCCGCCGGAGCTCTTGGCGCCGCACGCAGGACACGACAGCTCCAGCCGCGTGCCGCACTCGGCACAGAACTTGGCGCCCTCGACGTTCGACGTCCCGCAGTGCCGGCAGGTCATCGCGCCTCCCTCGGAGACGACAGTAAGGCGCGCCGTGCCTCACGTCCCCGGTTCTGTGGAGTCTGCGCCCACTGGTAGCACCGAGGGAAAGCAGGCCCGTCGGTTTGCCCGTCTTTGCCCTGGGCGGGCGGCCCCGAAAGTTTGTCCGACGGCATCCGCGCCGGCACCCGTAATACCAGCAGGGGGGAAGACCTCGTGAACGCGCGAGGGGGTTCCTGGGGGGAACCCGACGAGGCCGTGGGCAACGCCCGCGGCCTCGTCGGCATGCCCGGACGTCGGTCGCTGCGACGATCCGCCGCTACGTGCCTCGGCCCTCCGTCCTTCTTTCTTGAAGAAAGTCCGAAGGCAAACGGCTCGCTGCGCGTAACACCTGCAAGGAGATCCGGCGTCGGTGGCGAACAGTAGGCGGCGGGAGGGCGCATGACGGAGGAGACGGCCCCTGGCCCGAGTGGCCGGGGCAGCGGCGCTGACCGGGAAAACGGCACCGAGCAGGGCGCGGGCGGGGGATACGACACCGACCGGACCAGGCTCTGGCATGCCGTTCTCGCGCATCGCGAACGACTGCTGCGCATCAGCCGGACGCGGACACCCACCGCCCAGGACGCGGAGGACTGCGTCCAGGAAGCGATGCTCCGCTGCATGGAGTTCCAGAACCTCGACGAGTCGCGGCTCGGGCCGTTCCTCACGACGGTCACGTTGCGCCTCTGCGCCGACCGCCACCGCGAGCGCAGCAACGAAGACCGGCTGCGGCACCGGCTCGGCTTCCGCGACCGGGACACCCCCGGGCCCGAGGATGACATCTGCGACCGCAGCGAAGCGGCGTGGCTGGCCGCCCAGTTCGGCGAACTGACGCCGCGGCAGCAGGAGATCATCCGCGCCCGCGAGTCCGGTCTATCCTGCGCCGAGGTCGCGAGCCGGTTCCGGATGTCGTACGTATCCGTCGAGTCGTCGCTGTCCCGAGCGCGCACCCGGTTCCGTGACGCGCTGGCGAAGACGATGGGTGTCCTGTCGCCGTCGGCATGGCGGTGGACGACCGCCCTCGAGGCCGCGACCGTCGGCGCCGTCGCGATCGGCGCCCTCGTCTCGACGCCCGGCGCGACCGCGGCTCTGCCCGCGGTGGCCCCACCGGCGCCCACCGTCGTGTTCGTCGACCGCGCGGCGGACCGCGCGCCGCTGCCCGTCGCCGCGCCCGCGAAGGTCCCTGTCGTATCCCGGCTGGAGACGGCTGCCCCCAGGGTCAGGGCCGCGGTCGAGGTCAAGAAGCCGAAACCCGAGCCCATCGTCACGGTCCCCGGCACCGGCTGGAACCTCGTGACCGAGGACCCGAACGAGCCCGACCCCAGCACCCCAGAGCAAGTGATGCAGTGCATCCAGTACGGCATCACGACGACGCTGCCGATCCGTTGCAACCGCCCGCCGAAGAACTAGGAATCTCACGTGCGCATACCAGTCCTGAGGATCGCCCTCGTGGCGGTCGTGCTCAGTTTGGCCGGGTCCAGCGTGGCCACGGCCTCGATCGCCGACGGCGTCAAGGGCGAGATCCAGTGCCCGTTGTCGATCTGCCACAACCCGTGCATCAACGATCCGTGGAACAACCCCATCGTCTGCCCGCCGATGCACTGGCCCCCGCCGTGACCCGGCTGTAGCGGCACGCGCCGTTTGGGCTCGTTGTCCGTTTCGAAGGTATGACGATCTCTCTTCCACGGCGCGTCCCGCTCCTACTCGCCCTCTCCGTCGTCGGGCTCGGCCCGCTGCCCGCGCACGCCGCCACGGCGTACGTGGTCGTTCCGGCCGGGCTCGCGAACGTCTCCGGCCTGACGGCGCTCACGTTCCAGGGCGCATCCCTGTACGCGACGAGCTACACGACCGGCACGGTGCTCCGCGCCGACGTACTGCCGGGCGGGTTGCTCGGACCCGCCGCGCCCGTCGTGACGAACGTGTCCAGCCCGCTCGGCGTCGCCGTTGCCGCCGACGGCACGATCTTCGTCGCCGACTCGCACTCCGGTGGCACGGGCACCGTCGGGCGGGTGCGCGCGCTACCGGCCGGCGGCGGTGACGCCGACGCCGTCGGCGCGGTCGTCGTCGACGGCCTTCCCAACGGGCGCCACAACACCAACAACCTCGTGATCCACGGCGACCGGCTCTACATCACGAACGGCAACTCCACCGACGACGGCGTCCACGGCGGCCCGGCGGAGCAGCCGTTGTCCGGGACGATCCTGTCCGTCGCGTTGACTGCGCGAAACGTCGCACCGGTCGAGTCGGCCGACCTCGTCGTCGAGGCGCGCGGGCTGCGCAACGTGTTCGACGTGGCGTTCCGGCCGGGCACCGACGAGCTGTGGGCCACGACGAACGGCCCCGATCAGCTCGACCCGTTCGGCGAGGACCTGCTGCACAAGCTGTCGCCGCTCACCGAGGGCGCGGTCGACTTCGGCTTCCCCGCGTGCGTCTACCAAGCATCGTCTGGTGGCCCGGTGGCCGGCCAGAACCCGAACGTGGCGACGGTGTGCGACACGAGCGTCTACCGCGCGCCCGAGGCGACCCTCGGCCTGCACGTCTCGGCGGACGGGTTCGACTTCGGTCCGGACGGCTCGATCTACGTCGCCGAGTTCG
>CBQZLL010000114.1:0-9291 GCA_967749945.1 uncultured Frankiaceae bacterium | reverse complement strand
GCGGGCGCAGGTCCATCGGGAACGTCCGCGCGAACAGGTCCTCGTCGTCGCCCCACCCGCAGACGATCTGCGGCGTCAGCGACGACGTCGCCCAGGTGTCCATGACGTCTGGGTCACCGACGAAGCCGCCGGCGACGCCGCGCTGCGCCTCGTCGTAACCCGGAGGCGGCTCGCTCTGCGGGTCGACCGGCAGGTCCTTGTCGTCGCAGAGGATCGGCTGGTCCCACACCGGCTCGCCCGACTCGTCGACGGAGTACCAGACGGGGAACGGCACGCCGAAGTAGCGCTGGCGGCTGATGAGCCAGTCGGAGTTCAGGCCCTGGACCCAGTCCTCGTACCGGACCTGCATGAACGCCGGGTGCCAGCGCAGCGCCCGGCCGCGTTCGATCAACGTCGCGCGCAACGTCTCGTCGTTGGCGCCGTTGCGGATATACCACTGCCTGCTCGTGACGATCTCGAGCGGGCGGTCGCCCTTCTCGTAGAACTTGACCGGGTGCGTGATCGGGCGGGGCTCGCCGACGACGTCGCCGGACTCCGCCGTCAACTCGAGGATGCGCGTCCGCGCCTGCTTCGCGGTCCGGCCGCCGAGGTCCGCCCACGCCTCCGCGCCGCGGCCGGCGAGCCATTCCGGCACGTCCTCGCGGAAGCGCCCGTCGCGACGCATCACCGATCGCGTCGGCAGGCCGAGCTCGCGCCACCACACGACGTCGGTCGTGTCGCCGAACGTGCAGATCATCGCGATGCCGGTGCCCTTGTCCGGCTCGGCGAGCGGGTGCGCGACGACCGGGACCTTGACCCCGAAGAACGGCGTCGAGACCTCCGTGCCGAACAGCGGGGCGTACCGCGCGTCGTCCGGATGAGCGACCAGCGCGACGCACGCGGGGACGAGCTCGGGCCGCGTCGTGTCAACCTCGATCACGCCGTCGCCGTCGGCCCGGCGGAACAGGATCCGGTAGTACGCGCTCTGGACCTCGCGGTCCTCCAGCTCCGCCTGCGCGACGGCCGTCTGGAAGTCGACGTCCCACAGGGTCGGTGCCTCGCTCGCGTACGCCTCGCCGCGCGCGACGTTGCCGAGGAACGCGCGCTGCGCGACGCGGCGGCAGCGGTCGTCGATCGTGGCGTACGTCAGCGTCCAGTCGACGGACAGCCCGACGCGGCGCCAGAGGTGCTCGAACGCCTGTTCGTCGCGCGCGGTCAGCTCGTGACAGACCTCGACGAAGTTACGGCGAGAGATCGGTCGGTGGTCCTTGGCACCCGCCTCGCCCGGCTCGATGCCGTTCGGGTCGTACGGGACCGTGGGGTCGCAGCGCACGCCGTAGTGGTTCTGCACGCGACGCTCGGTGGGGAGACCGTTGTCGTCCCAGCCCATCGGGTAGAAGACCTCGCGGCCACTCATCCGCTGGAACCGCGCCAGCGCGTCGGTCTGGACGTAGCCGAACACCGTGCCGAGATGCAGCGAGCCGCTGACCGTGGGTGGCGGCGTGTCGATCGAGTAGATGTGCTCGCGGGTCTTCGTGCGGTCGAACCGGTACGTGCCCGCCGCCTCCCACGCGGCATCCCACTTGTCCTCAAGGTCGTCGAGGGTCGGCTTCTCGGGTGGCCCTTGCATGGCGGAACCTTACCGGTGGTCCGTGCGCTACCGTCCGGCCGCATGGGCATCCTCGCCAGACTCGACGCGGCGGGCCTCGTGCCGGCCGAGCCGTTCCGCTCGCCGAGCGGCGGGCAGTACCCGTTCCAGTGGGTGCGGGTGAGCGGGTCGCGCGCGTTCGTGTCCGGGCACCTTCCGCTCAACCCGGACGGGACGCTCGCCGAGCCGCGCGGGAAGGTCGGCGGCGCGGTGTCCCCCGACGATGCGCGCACGACGGCACGACTGGCCGCGCTCGCGATGCTCGGCAGCCTGCACCGCGCGGTCGGCGACCTCGACCGCGTCGAGTGGCAGCGGGTGTTCGGGATGGTCAATGTCGCGCCCGGCTTCGCCGCCGTCGCGCCGGTCATGAACGCGTTCTCCGAGCTGGTCGTCGACCTGTTCGGCCCGGAGCGCGGCGCGCACGCGCGGTCCGTCGCCGGCGTCGCCGAGCTGCCGTTCGACGTGTGCGTCGAGGTCGAGGCCGAGGTCCGGATCAGTTAGGTACAACCGACCGGCGCGCCACTCCCGCAACCGCTCCGTGAGCACTACGGTGCGGAGCGTTCGTCCCGCCGCCGATTCCCCCGGCGATTTCCCTCGGGCCGACACGACGCCGCGTGCCGAGCCCGGCCGCGGCAGGGGAAGGCCGCCTCGCGGCGGTCCCGGCACCGGGGGAAGTCGATGCCGCAGCGCACCCGAATCCTGGCGGCCGCGTTCACCGCGCTGGCGACGTACGGACCGGCAGCCTCCGCCGCGCACGACCAGGTGCTGGCTCAGGGCCGCAACGTCCGCGGGACGTGCGTGTTCGACCGAGGGGTCGTACCGCCGCGCGGCACGACGGTCCGTGCCGACGCATCGTGCCGGCTGCTGGCCTCGCCCACGGCCAGGAGCACTCCACTCGACACGTGGGGACCGGCGGCGATCGTCCTGCCGAAGGCGTCGGACAGTACGACGGACGCGTCGTGGCCCTCGGTGCCGACCGTGCAGGCGGACAACATCGCCGGCGAAGCCGCCGGCCTCACGACCACAGCGCTCGACGCGACGCAGGACGCCGCCGCGGGCTTCATGGTGTTCCGCGCCTGGGCCCGCCAGGACGTCTACAACGAGCTCGCCGAAGTCGTGTACCACGACGAGATCGACTTCACCTACCGGCAGTCGCGGCGGACCGGCGCGATCAGCGCGGTCACGGTCGCCCAGGCGTACTGCGCGACCAGCGTGGTCGCGTTCCCGCACCGGCCGGGCATCTCGCGCTGCTGGTGGCGTCCCGGCATGCTCAGCGCCACGGAGTTCAGCTTCACGAGCGGCGGCACGTACTACGACCGCCTGCTGCTCGCCGGGTACGACCAGCGGAACATCGACATGGGCCTCCTGGTCCGCAACGACCTCACGTACATCAAGAACGGCTGCTCCGTGATGGCACTGCCGCCGGGGTGGAGCCAACCGCCGTGCGACATGGGCCGCGAATACGTGTCGGGCTGACGTGGATGCAGGACGATTGGCGAGGCACGTCGAACCAGGCAAAACACCCAACCGGGCAGCGAGGGGAGAAACCCGGATGGACGTGAGACGGCTTGCCGTCACGGTGCTGGCTGCGGCGACGCTCTGTCCCGCGGTCCCGGCGCGCGCCATACCGGCGCAGCACGCGCTGACCATCGCGGGGAGCCGCACGTCGTACGCCGTGCTCAAGGTGACCAAGAAGCTCACGTACGACCTCGACGCGGCCCGGGTCGACTACGCCGGCGGACGGTACGGCGGGTTCGCGATCGCCGACGACGCCGCCACGCTGTGGTCGGTCTACATCGACCCGCGCGTCCCCACGCTCCGTGGCCACTCCTGGACCGGCACGCTGAAGCCCGGCCGGTACAAGGTGCGCCTGTTCACCGACGCGCAGCGGGTCGTCGTCACGATTCCCTGGTCGGGTCCCGACGTGACGCTGTCCCCCGAGACGCCGCTCGACGCGGCGGTCGACGTGGAACGCGCGGTCGCGCCCGGCACCGGCACCATGGTCGCCGCAGTGATCCCGCAGCACAGCGGGTCCCGCGCGAGGACGTCAGCGCTGGCGTGGTTCGAGGCGGCCGTCAGCCCGGCCATCGTGCTGCGCGGCTGCCTCGCGCCGACGGCGACGTCGTGCGCGCGGGCCCAGATCGCGGTGACGAGCACGGGCAGCGGCACCGCGGTCAACGCGTACGGCGTGAGCTTCAGCGACGATCGCCGGACCAAGGGCTTGTACGTACGCGGCGAAGTGAGCGGCCTCGCGGTCGGCATCCTGACCGTACTGTCGCTGCGCTACTACCCCTGATCCCTGGTCAGCGGGCGAGCAGCGTGTCGAGGTGCTCGTAGCACTCGCGGATGCCCTCTTCCATGCCGCTGGCGACGAAGGCGTCGCGGTCCTCGAACGAGTCGACCAGCGACGTCGCGGCGAGCCGGGTACGGCCGTTCCCGAGGTCGGTGAAGACGAGCTTCTCCAGCGCGACGCCGTCCGGCATCCCCTCGTAGGTGAAGGTCTGCACGATCAGCTCGGCCGGACGTACCTCGTGGAAGGAGCCGTGGAACGCGAACTCGTCGCCGTCGCTCTGGTGGATGTAGCGGTACGACCCGCCGGTACGGCAGTCGTAGTGGTCGATCCGCATCTCGTGGCGGCGCGGCCGGAGCCACTGCGCGACGAGGTCGGGGTCGGTGTGCGCGCGGAACACGTTCGCCGGCGGGGCGTCGAACTCGCGGGTGATCCGGACGGCCGGGACCTTGGGGTCGATCGTGATCGTGGTCTCGTTGGCCTTCGTCGTCGTCATCGTTCTGCTCCTGTCGACGTGGGGGCGTCGGGCATCGTGCGGAGGACGTCGTCGAGGCGGCGGTACCGCTCCTCGGCCTCGCGGCGGTAGCGCTCGATCCAGCCGGTCATCAGGTCGAACACCTCGGCTTCGAGATGCACCGGGCGGCGTTGCGCCTCCCGGCTGCGGCTGACCAGGCCGGCCCCCTCGAGCACCTTGAGGTGCTTGGACACGGCCTGGACGCTGACCGCGTAGGGCTCGGCCAGTTCGTTGACGGTGGCGTCGCCGGCCGCGAGCCGCGCCACCATGTCGCGGCGGGTCGGATCGGCCAGCGCCGAGAAGACCCGGGACAGCGCGTCGGCCGCCATCGCCAGCCCTCCGATCCGTGTTCAACTACTCGGTTGAGCACGGACTCTAGAGCGCCGCCGGCGCAGTTGTCAACCGGTTGGTTGACTACGACGAGATCGACGACCGCGCCGAGCGGGCCCCGCGGGCGCGGGCGGGGCGAACAGCAGCTCGGTGAGGTGGGTCGCGATCGCGTCCGCGTCGATGGGCTGCCCGCACACGGCGGCCTGGTAGATGAGGATCGCCGGTCCGGCGGCGGCCCGGAGGTCGAGGTCGGGGAAGTCTTCGCCGAGCTCGGCCGCGAGCAGCGATCTGAGATGCTCGTGCATCCGCGCGATGGCGGTGTCGCGGAAGACGTCGGCGATCTCGGGGTCGGAGCGCAGGCTCGCGAGGAAGCCGAGCATCGTCTGGGCGCCGTCGCCCCTGACGTCCTCGGCCATCCGCCGGAGGAAGGCCCGGACGTCGGCCCGGGGATCGCCGGTGACGACGAACTTCTCCGCCGCCCGGTCGCACTCGAGGCTGGCGCGGACGAGCCCCTGCTTGGTCGGCCAGCGCCGGTAGATCGTCGACAGCCCGACCTCGGCGCGGTCGGCGACGTCCTGCATGCGCAACTGGTCGTACCCGACGTCGTGAAGAACGTCGAGCACGGTCGCGAGGATGTGCTCGCTGCGCTCCTCGGACAGCCGCCGGCCGCGCGGGCGCCGGGCCGGCACCTCGTCGGTCGTCGTGCTCGCCATAGCCGGAGTCTAGCCGAGAACGCCGGTTCCAGGAACATATCTTATCGGTAATCTTGACTTTCGTTTCAGCCACTGACACGGTGAGGACCGGCCCGCAACGACGGCCGCGTGACCCGTCCAGGAAGGTCCCCCATGGCGACGACTGTGGAACGAACACGCCCCGAAACGCCCGCCGAGCCGCCCGGCGCCACGGCGGCCGCCCTCGATCGCCGCCGGCGCACCCTCGTACTGGCCGCGATGTGCCTCGCCCTGGTGCTCGTCATCGCCGGCGTGTCGATGCTCGCCGTCGCGCTCCCCGCCGTCGGCGCGGACCTCGGTCTGAGCCAGTCGAGCCTCACCTGGGTCGCCGACGCGTACGCCCTGACACTCGCCTCGCTGCTCCTGCTGGCCGGGGCCCTGGGCGACCGCTACGGGCGCCGCGGCGCGCTGCTGGTCGGCATCGCGCTGTTCGGCGCGGGCTCCTTGCTCTCCGCGCTGGCGACCTCGGGCGGACAGCTCATCGCGTTCCGGGCGGTCACCGGGCTCGGCGGCGCGTTGATCATGCCGGGCACGCTGTCGACCATCACCAGTGTGTTCCCGCCAGAGGAACGCGCCCGCGCGGTGGGCATCTGGGCCGGGTTCGCCGGCGCGGGCGGCACCCTCGGCATGCTCGCCGCGGGCTGGATGCTCGGCGTGTTCTCCTGGCAGTCGATCTTCGTCACGACCGCCGTCGTCGCTGCCGTCACCTTCGTCGCGATCCTCGCGTTCGTCCCCACCAGCCGGTCCGGGGAGCACGTCGGCCTCGACCCCGTCGGCACCGTACTGTCGGCGCTCGGCATCGGATCGCTGGTCCTCGGCATCATCGAGGGCCCGATCCGGGGATGGAGCGAACCGCTCACCGTCACGGCGCTCGTCGCCGGCGTCGCGCTGGCGGTGGCCTTCGTCCGGTGGGAGCTGCGCATCGAGCACCCGCTGCTCGACCCGCGCCTGTTCCGCTTCCGCGGATTCGCCGTCGGCTCGGCGTCGCTGCTGGTGCTCTTCGTCGCGCTGTTCGGCCTGTTCCTCGTGATCCTCCAGTACCTCCAGCTCATCCTCGGCTACAGCGCACTGAAGGCCGCGGTGTCGCTGCTGCCGCTGACGTTCCTCATGATCCCCATCTCGGCGTCGGCGGCCCCGCTGTCGATGCGGTACGGGATGCGCCTCGTCAGCGGTGCCGGCCTGGCCGTCACCGGCGTCGGCATGGTCGCGTTCGCCACCCTCGACGCGAACAGCGGATACGGCGCGGTGCTCGTCGCCGAGCTGATCCTCGGCGTCGGCATCGGCCTGGCGATGACCCCGGCGACGAACGCCATCGTGAGCTCGCTGCCGACCGCGAAGCAGGGTGTCGCCAGCGCCGTCAACGACACCACCAGGGAGATCGGTACGGCGCTCGGCATCGCCCTGATGGGCAGCATGTTCAACACGGGCTATCGCAACGCGATCGACGGCAAGCTCGCCGACGTGCCGGCGAACGTCGCCAGCCAGGCTCGCGAAGCCCCCGGTCTCGCCCTCGACGCGGCCCGCGGGTTGTCGAGTGGCGGGGACGCCCTGGTCGACGCCGCGCGCGACGCGTTCAGCAGCGGCATGCGGCTGTCGATGGCGGTCGGCGCGGCGCTGCTCCTGGGCGCGGCGGCGTACGTGTGGTTCCGCGGACCGGATCGACACCAGGAAGTGCTCGAAGACGTCGTCGACGGCAACGCCGCCGAAGCTGTGCACGCCGCGTTCGACCGCGACGAGCCGGACCCCGAGCCGATCCCCGCGTTCGAGAACTGACGCTACGGCCAGGTCACGTTCGTGAGCGGTCGTGGCTAGACTCCGCCGCTATGACCGAAGTCACCGTCATCGGTGGTATTCGCGAGGACCTCTGCGCCGACGTCGACAACCGCGGGATCGGCACCTAGTCGTCGAGCTCCCGACCGGCCGTCCACCCAGTCACGGCTGCGCAAGGCAACGCCACACGTAACGACGCCACACCCTGTGGCACATGCCAGGTAGCACCGGGCCCGCGCCCGCGCCACCGGGTCCCCCCGACGGGCGCGTTCGCGGCGAGGGATGGAGGTTCGGAGATGCGCACGTTCTTGGTTCGGCGCTCGCTGGCCGCCGCGGTCGTCGCGTCGGCGGTGTTGGCCATCGCTGCTGGTCCCGCTCACGCCTTGTTCAGGTACACCGCCGGCTGGCCACCCGACACGATCGAGCTCACCAAGGTCGCGACCCAGCCCGTACACACGTACGCCGACGCCGCGCACATCGGTGAGGTGGAGAACTTCCAGACCGACGACCCGCTGTACGCCTGCCTCAACGGCTCCACGATCGACACGTGGGTCGCGCCCGCCGAGTTCCCTGGCAAGACCGTCGTCTACAACGGCGCGCAGGCCTTGCCGTGCGCGATCGGCACCTGGGTGTACGACGAGACCCCGCCGGGCGTGCCGTGCCTGGACCTGTCGACCGACTCGATCGACTTCGGTTACACCGGCCCCGAGGGGTCGGCCCCGCGCAGCGTGTCGGTCTCCAACTGCGGCGGCGGGCTGCTCGGCATCACCGAGGTGAAGGTCGTCGGCGCGGCTGCCGCGGACTACTCGGTCACCGACGACTGCGCCGGCCGCACCTTGCCCGAGGCGGCCAGCTGCATCATCGAGATCGTCCTGCGGCCGACCGTCGAGGGCACGCGGCCCGCCGCGCTGGACGTCGTCAGCGACGTCGACGAGAAGTATGTCAGCCTGACCGGCATCGGCGACCTGGCCGCTCCCGTCTCGAACTTCACGACGGACGACAACGGAGTGGTGCTCTCCGGCTCGGCGGGCGGCGCGGTGTCGGGTGCGACGAACGACAACCTGTCCGGCGTCGCCGGCGTGACCGTGACGTTCGCCTCGCCCGTGTTGCCGACCGGGTCGGCGACGGCCGCCGCGTCGCTGGGGTGCGATCCGATCCGCCGCTCCTGCACCTGGTCGGTCACCGCACCCGAACTGCCCGGCGTCTACCTCGTGACGGCGCGTTCCGCCGACGTCGTCGGCAACGACGAGTTCCCCGGGCCGACGATCACGCTGTTGATCCTCTGACCACGCCGCGCGGTCCGGTCGACGGAAACCCCCGTTGACGAGAAGTCCGCAAAAAACCCGCCGACTCTAGGGCATATCCACCGGATTGCGGGGCAGGTGGGCCCTTCGGGTGTGGACCCTGCAGTTCCGAAGCCACCACGCCCCCGGGCGCGGGACGTCGCGCCCGCCCTACAGAAGGAGCCCGTATGACGATGTCCAAGTACGGTCGGTGGGTTCGAGCGGTCGCCGTCGTGGCGAGCTGCGTACCGATCTTCCAGTTCGCCACGGCGGCGCCGGCCTCGGCAGGCGTGCTCATCTCCCCGCCAATCATCGAGCTGACCTGGCGCATCACGTACGACCCGACCAGCGTCACCTGCACGTACCAGCAGACCGCCGAGGCGACCGTGTCGTTCGCGGGCGTCGGCTTCTTCCAGGTCGAGGCATTCGCCAACAACGGCGCCGAGCACGGCGGCCTGCAGACCGAAAGCCGCGGCTTCACGAGCACGTACGAGGCCGTCGGGACGAGCGTGAAGACGTGGACCATCCTGCAGTCGGCGTGCTACCCGCTCGGCGCGCACGGGCTGGCAACGTCCTCGCTCGACTTCTACAACTGCGACGTCGACTGCGGTGGGTCGACTGCTCGCACGCTGATCGCCGGGAAGACCGCGACGTGCCACTGGGGGCACATCGCCGCGACCTGCTAGGGCCCGTCTGATGGATCACGGCCGTCGCGAGCGGCGAGCCGGGGCGTGCGTCGCAAGGCG
>CBQZLL010000113.1:0-9474 GCA_967749945.1 uncultured Frankiaceae bacterium | reverse complement strand
GGGCGTTCGAGCCATCGCCGAGGAGGTCCGCGGCGCGGCGGTCGCGGCGCTGTGCCGGACCCGCGAAGAGGATGTCGAACGCGCGTGGGACGCGATCAAGCCCGCCGAGCGGCCGCGCCTCCACACGTTCATCTCGACCTCGCCGATCCACCGCGAGAAGAAGCTGCGGATGACGCCGGAGCAGGTGCTTGCCGAGACGGTGCGCGCGGTCGCGCAGGCGCGGTCGCTGACCGATGACGTGGAGTTCTCGGCAGAGGACGCGACGCGCACGGAGTTGGCGTTCCTCGTCGACGTGTTCGCCGCCGCGATCGAGAACGGCGCCACCACGATCAACGTCCCCGACACCGTCGGCTTCGTCATGCCCGAGGAATACGTCGGCATCATCACCGAGCTGCGGCAGCGCGTACCCGGCGCGGACCGTGTCGTGTGGAGCGTCCACTGTCACAACGACCTCGGCCTCGCCACCGCCAACTCGCTCGCCGCCGTCCGCGCGGGCGCACGCCAGGTCGAGGTCTGCGTCAACGGCATCGGCGAACGTGCCGGGAACGCCGCTCTCGAAGAGGTCGTCATGGCGCTCCGAACGCACGGCCCGACCCTCGGCTACGAGACCGGCATCGACACCCGCGAGATCACCCGCACCTCGCGGCTCGTCTCGATGCTCGCGGGCTATCCGGTGCAGCGGAACAAGTCGGTGGTCGGCGCGAACGCGTTCTCCCACGAGTCGGGGATCCACCAGCACGGGGTACTCATGGAACGGACCACGTACGAGATCATGAACCCCGAGGACGTCGGCCTGACCGGCAACAAGATCGTGCTCGGCAAGCACTCGGGGCGGCACGCGTTCGTCGACGCGCTCGACCGCCTCGGGTACGACCCCGACGAGGCCGTGGTGGAGCGGGCGTTCGCGCGGTTCAAGGTGCTCGCCGACAGCAAGGCGAACGTCACCGACAACGACATCGTCGCGCTCGTCACCGCGGAGACGGGGACGCGCACCGGCTGGGTCTTCGAGGGGATGTCGGTGGCGCACGCGACCGGCGCGCCGCCGACGGCGACGGTCCGGCTCTCCCGGGACGGTGCCGTCGTCGAGCAGACGGCGACCGGCGACGGCATGATCGACGCCGCGTGCAACGCCGTCGTCGTCGCGACGGGTGTTCCCGCGCGGCTCGTCTCCTACCAGGTCGCGGCGGTCGACGAGGGCAGCGACGCGGTCGGCGACGTGTCCGTCGCCGTCGAGGTGAACGGCCGGCGCGTCGTCGCGCGCGGCGTCTCCGCGGACGTCGTGGAAGCGAGCGCGCGCGCGTTCGTCAACGCCGTCAACCGGGCGGCGTAGGTGAGCGCCTTCGGCCTTCGCCTCGCGGTCGTCCCCGGCGACGGCATCGGACCGGAGGTCGTCGCCGAGGCGGTGAAGGTGCTGTCGGCCGTCACGGCGGCGACGATGACGGAGTACGACCTCGGCGCGCGACGCTGGCTCGCCACCGGCGACACGCTGCCTGACGCCGTGCTGGACGAGCTGCGCGGCTACGACGCGATCCTGCTCGGTGCGGTCGGCGACCCCGCCGTACCGCCCGGCGTGCTCGAACGCGGCCTGTTGCTGCGGCTGCGCTTCGCGCTCGACCACCACGTCAACCTGCGCCCGGTCACCGCGCCCGGCATCGACCTCGTCGTCGTCCGCGAGGGCACCGAGGGTCCGTACGCCGGCGCGGGCGGCACGTTGCGCGAAGGCACGCCGCACGAGGTCGCGACGGAGGAGAGCATCAACACCCGCCACGGCGTCGAGCGCGTGGTGCGCGACGCGTTCCGGCGCGCGACGGCCCGGCGCGGGCACGTGACGCTGGTGCACAAGACGAACGTGCTGCTCCACGCGGGTGGCTTGTGGCAGCGGACGTTCGACGAGGTCGCCGCCGAGTTCCCGGACGTCGCGACGGCGTACTGCCACGTCGACGCCACCTGCCTCTACTTCGTCGAGGACCCGGGCCGGTTCGACGTCGTCGTCACCGACAACCTGTTCGGCGACATCCTCACCGACCTGGGCGCGGCGGTCTCGGGCGGGATCGGGCTGGCCGCGAGCGGCAACATCGACACGACGCGGACCAACCCGAGCATGTTCGAGCCCGTGCACGGCTCGGCGCCGGACATCGCGGGGCAGGGCGTCGCCGACCCGGTCGCGGCCGTCCGGTCCGTCGCGTTGCTGCTCGACCACGTGGGCGAGTCCGCGGCCGCCGCACGCGTCACCGGCGCCGTCGAGGCGTGGCTGCGCGACCGCCCCACCGGCGTCCCGACCAAGGTCGCGGGCGACGAGATCGTGGCACGGCTATGACCACGTACTTCGACCGGGTCTGGGACCGGCACGTCGTCCGTAGCGCGGAGAGCGAGCCGGACCTGCTGTACGTCGACCTGCACCTCGTGCACGAGGTCACCTCGCCGCAGGCGTTCGACGGGCTGCGGCTCGCGGGCCGTACGGTCCGCCGTCCCGACCTCACGCTCGCGGTCGAGGACCACAACGTCCCCACCACGCCTGGACCGGTCGCCGACCCGGTATCGCGCGCGCAGCTCGACGCGTTGCGCCGCAACTGCGTGGAGTTCGGAATCGAGCACCTGCCGATGGGCCACGCCGCGCAGGGCATCGTGCACGTCGTCGCTCCGGAGCGCGGCCTCACCCAGCCCGGCATGACCGTCGTCTGCGGCGATTCGCACACGTCGACGCACGGTGCGTTCGGCGCACTCGCGTTCGGCATCGGGACGACCGAGGTCGAGCACGTGCTCGCGACGCAGACGCTGCCCATGACGCGACCGCGCTCGATGGCCGTCGAGGTCGGCGGAACGCTGCCCGCCGGCGTCACCGCCAAGGACCTCGCGCTCGCGATCGTCGGAACGCTCGGCACCGGCGGCGGTGCGGGGCACGTCATCGAGTACCGCGGCGCGGCAGTACGCGCGCTGTCGATGGACGGGCGGATGACCGTCTGCAACATGAGCATCGAGGCGGGCGCGCGGGCCGGGATGGTGGCGCCGGACGACACGACCTACGCGTACCTCGCCGGGCGGCCGCACGCGCCGCGCGACTTCGACCGCGCGGTCGAGGAGTGGCGCGCGCTCGCAGCCGACGACGGCGCGAGGTTCGACACGACGGTGCAGGTCGACGCGAGCGCGGTGCGGCACTTCGTGACGTGGGGCACCAACCCCGCGCAGGCGGTGCCGGTCGACGGCGTCGTACCCGACGACGACCCGCGCGCGCTCGCGTATATGGGCCTCACGCCGGGCACGCCGATGCGCGACGTCCGAGTCGACGCGGTCTTCGTCGGGTCCTGCACCAACGCGCGTCTCGAAGACCTTCGGGCCGCCGCCGACGTCGTGCGCGGCCGCAAGGTCGCAGCCGGGGTCCGGGCCCTCGTCGTGCCCGGCTCGATGCTCGTCAAGGCGCAGGCCGAGGCCGAGGGGCTGCACCGGGCGTTCACCGACGCGGGGTTCGAGTGGCGGTCGGCCGGCTGCTCGATGTGCCTCGGCATGAACCCCGACGTGCTGCGTCCCGGCGAGCGGTGCGCGTCCACGTCCAACCGCAACTTCGAGGGTCGTCAGGGTCCGGGCGGGCGGACGCACCTCGTCTCGCCGCCCGTTGCCGCCGCGACCGCCATCGCCGGCCGATTCGCCACCCCTGGGGACCTGCGATGAGGGCGTTCACGACGCACACCGGCACTCTCGTCCCGCTCCCCCAGGCGAACGTCGACACCGACCAGATCATCGCGAGCGACTGGCTCAAGCGGGTCGAGCGGACCGGGTACGGACGGGGACTGTTCGGCCAGTGGCGGGAGGACCCGGCGTTCGTCCTCAACGACCCGCGCTACGCGACCGGCTCGATCCTCGTCGCCGGCCCGGCGTTCGGCTGCGGCTCGTCGCGCGAGCACGCGGTCTGGGCGCTGGACGACTACGGCTTCCGGGTCGTGATCGCGCCGTCGTTCGCGGACATCTTCGCGAGCAACGCGGTGAAGTGCGGCCTGCTCCCGGTCGTGCTGCCACCCGACGTCGTCGACGTGCTGGTCGCGTCGGCGCCGGCGGAATGCACCGTCGACCTCGTCGCGCAACGGGTCAGCTGCGGCGATGTCGACACGGCGTTCGCGATCGATGCGTTCACCCGGACCCGGCTGCTGGACGGTCTCGACGACATCGCGCTGACGTTGCGGCACGCTGACGCGATCACGGCCTACGAGGTCAGCTCACGGAGGCCGTGAGGTCGTTCGGCACGAGCAGGATCCAGACCGGACCGGGGTGTAGCAGCATCGGGTTACCGGCCAGATCGAGGTACTGCGTGGCACCGAGGCCGTCCCGCTTCCAGGTGCCGACGATGACGTGGCCGTCGCGGAGCAGGACCGCCTTCCCGCGACCGGTCGTCGTCGTGTAGGGGGACGGCACGCCGTGGACGTCGCTGTAGTGCGAGTTGCGCACCGTGCAGTACTGGACGAGGACGTTGGGCGAGGTCATCGGCTGGCCGCTGCGGAGCAGCGCACGCGAGCCGTCCATCGACCGTACGTAGACGCCGTGCGTCGGGTCCCACTTCCACTGCGTCCGCGCGAAGCCCGACCACACGACCGAGAGCAGCGTGCCGAGGCGCTTGTAGTTGGCCGCGAGCGCGCCGAACCGGAGGCCGATGTCGCGCGCGACGGCGGCGTTCGGCGCGTGGCTGAGCAGCCCTGCGGCCGACGCGGTGTACGACCGCGCGTCGACCCGCTTCGCCCGTAGCGTGTACTCGCCGGGGAACCGGTTGCGCGACACCTCGTACAGCCCGCTCTGCCGTTCTGTGCCGAGCACGCCGCTGTTGCCACCCGAGAATGCGAAGGCGACCCGGCCGTACGCCGCGAGCAGCGGCATGTCGTTCTCCCGGACACTGCGGATCGGGCCGATCTCCGGCGCGGCCTTCGACGAGAAGATCGCGAGGAACCGCGTGGTCCGGCCCTCGACCACCTCCTCGTAGACGACGTCGGCGTTCTCCAGGCCCCACTGCGGCCGCGCGCGCGTCGCGTTGTCGATCTTCACCGCGAGCACCGGCTTGAGCTTGTCGACGGGCAGGCCGGTGAGCGGCGAGACGAGCGCGGGCGACGGGGTCGGCGAGGCCGTCGTGGGGCTCGGCGTCGGGGACTCCGTCGTCGGCGTCGCGATCGGGCGCGGGTGCTCGCGGTTGGTGCAGCCGGCGACGAGCGCGAGCGCAGCGAGGTACGGAGCGAGACGGGGGCGGGAGGTCACCTCCCCCACGCTAAGCGAGGACGGGCGGCCGCGCGCGTTATGACACGGGGTTCTGGCGACCCGGTCAGCCGCTCGTCACCGCGAGGTCGAAAGTGTCCGCGCTGTCGTCGATCTCGAAGAACGCGCGCTGCGGCTCGCCCCGGTGCCGGATGGTGAGCAGGCGCGGGAGCCAGCGGCGGCGGCGGTTGCGGTTGTCGCGGACGGCGTCGTTGTAGAACTGCCGCGCGAGCATCACCCGGGTGCCCGCGGCGCGCAGCTCGTCGGCAAGGCGTTCGGCCTTGCCGCCGCGGCCGGCGATCTCCTCGGAGATCGTGCGAATCGCCCGCGACAGGTCGTTCTCCCTGGCCTCGCGGTCGGCGGGCTCGGTGTCGCGGGCGGCGACGGCCGCGCGCTGGAGCGCGAGGGCGTGCTCCTCGGGGATCATCCGCTGCCGTCGTAGGTGCGCGGCGAGCTCGGTCGCCGCGGCGGCGCGCCGGACGAGCTGCGCGTCGAGGGCGTTCCACGCCGCGTCGACGCGGGCGGTCAGGCGGTCGAGCCGGCCCGCCGTCCACGTGACGTAGCTGCCGACCCCGCACACGAGCAGGACCACCGCGACGACGATCCGCACATCCGGAGGCTAGTCCTCGGCCAGCACGGGTTCGCCGACCACGGTCTCGTACACGCCGACGATCGCGGCCGCGATGGCCGGCCAGTCGTAGCGCCGGACCAGCGCGGATCCGCGCGCGGCGGCGGGCCGGGTCGGCAAGGAACGCGCCCAGCGCCGCCGCGAGCGCCGGGGCGGCGCCGACCGGCACCAGCTCCCCCGCATCACCCTCGTCGAGCACCCGGCGGAACGCGTCGAGGTCCGAAGCGACGATCGGAGTCCCCGCCGCCATCGCCTCGATGAGGACGATGCCGAACGACTCGCCGCCAGTGTTGGGCGCGCAGTAGACGTCGACCGAGTGGAAGAACCGCGCCTTGTCGTCCTCGGACACCTGCCCGAGGAACGTCACCCGGTCCCGTACCGCGTCGGGTACGTCGGGCTCGTCGCCGGGGCCGGCCACCAGCAGCCGCGCGCCCGGCAGCAGGGCCAGCGCGTCGAGCAGCACAGGAAGCCCCTTGCGCGGTTCGTCGATCCGGCCGAGGAACCCGACGGTGCCACCCTCCCTTGGCCATCCGGGAAGGGGCGACGCGCCGGAGAAGCGCGCGACGTCGACACCGTTCGGGATGAGGACGACGGTGCCGCCGACGTGCTCGACGACGTAGCGCCGCGCGGCGGGGCTGACGGCGATCCGCGCGTGGATCTTCTCCATCGCGGGGGTGAGCGCGGACTTCGCCGCGGCCAGCGCCCGAGAGCGTTCGACGCTCGCATGGAACGTCGCGACGACCGGCCCGCGCGCCGCCCACAGCGCGAGCACCGACACGCTCGGCGCGAACGGCTCGTGGATGTGCAGCACGTCGAACTCGCCGGCGCGCAGCCATCGCCGCACCCGGGTCGCCGACACCGGCCCGAACGACAGCCGCGCGACCGAGCCGTTGTACGGCACCGACACCGCGCGGCCCATGCTCGTGACGTACGGCGGCAGCTCGGCGTCCTCGTCGGCGGGCGTGCACACGTTGACCTCGTGCCCGAGCCCGACGAGCGTCGCGGCGAGGTCGCGGACGTGCGCCTGGACCCCGCCCGGGACGTCCCAGGTGTACGGGCAGACCAGACCGACCCTCATGGGTGCCGCGGCTCCAGGTCGGCGACCCACAGCCGTTGCAGCATGTGCCAGTCCGCGGGGTGCTCGCGGATGCCCGCCTCGAACACCTCGGCCACCGCCTGCGTCATCCGCGCGATCTTGTCGGGGCCGTCGGGCACGGGAATCGCCTCGTGCATCCGGATGTGCCAGGTGCGTCCCTCGGACCACAGCGTCGCCGGACACAGTGCGGCGCCGGTCCGGACCGCGAGGGCCGCGGGCCCGGCCGGGAACTTCGCCGTCTCGCCGAAGAACTCCACCTCGACCCCGCGCGCGGTGAGGTCGCGGTCGCCGAGCAGGCAGACCAGGCCGCCCGCGCGGAGACGTTCGGCGAGCAGGTCGAACGGGTTGGCGCCCCCGCCCGTCAGCGGCACGACCTCCATGCCGAGCGATTCGCGGAACGCGACGAACCGGTCGAACAGCCCCTCGGGCTCGAGCCGTTCGGCGACCGTCGTGAACTTGAGACCGGTGAGCGACGCCCACGCGCCCGCGACGTCCCAGTTGCCCATGTGCGGCAGCACCGCGACGACGCCGTCGGGGTTGCTCAGCCGCTCGGGGTTCTCGCAGACGACGTCCGCGAGGATCCGCGCGCGACCCATGACGGGCAGCCGGAACGCCTCCAGCCAGTACCGGGCGTACGACCGCACGCCGGCGCGCGTGACGCGCTCGACGTCGGCGTCGGGGACGACCCGCCGCAGGTTCGACGCGAGGCGGCGCACACCCTTGCCACGGCGGCGGTACGCGAGGTCCGCGCCTGCGTCGAACAGCCAGCGCGCCAGGCGTTCCGGCAGCGCCTTCACGAGCGACCACCCGGCGACGTACGCCCAGAGCGTCAGGGTCTGCCGCTCGACCCGAGGCCGTCGCGAGCGGCGGCCGTCGTGGTGCGTCGCAAGGCGGAGGAGGAACGCGCAGTGGAGCTGCGCGCGACGACGACAACGCCGCGAGGTGCCCCGACGGCCGTCGCGCAGTAGGCCATCGGGTCGGGCGGCAGACCCTGAGCGGGCCTTCATCGCAGCGCGAGCTGGCGGCGTACCTCGACCAGCCGCTGCCCGACGGTCACGACGGTCACGAACGCCAGCCCCCAGAGGCAGGCCGCGAGGACGTACGGCACCCATGACCCGAGGATCACACCCACGAGCACGATGATGAGCCGCTCCGCCCGCTCGGCGAACCCGACGTTGGCCGTCAGGCCGAGCCCCTCCGCCCGGGCCCTGATGTACGACACCACGATCCCCGCGATCAGGCAGAACAACGCCAGCCGCGCGATCCACGGCTGCGGCTCCGCGAAGTGCAGCACGAGCGCCCCGAAGATCGCCCCGTCGGAGATCCGGTCGCACGTCGAGTCGAGCAGCGCGCCCCACGGGCTGGTGATCCCCCGCGCCCGGGCGAGCGCCCCGTCGACGCTGTCGAGCATGGCGAACCACCAGCAGAGGAACCCGCCGAGCACGAGGTGCCCGCTCGCGATGAACCCCGCGCCGGTCAGCGTCCCAGCCAGCGCGACGACCGTGATCTGGTCGGGGGTGACGGGCGTACGGACCAGCGCCCGCCCGAGCGCCCGGAGCGGAGGCGCGAAGAACGCGGCCTTGAACCGGGGCATGCCGCGCAGGATATCGGCGGCACTCGGCCCAGCCCGGGAGGAGCCGCCGCGGCCGAGTCTCCGAGCCCGCGCCGTCCCCCGCATTTCGTGATCTTGGCGAGGTTCTGCACGCATATGGTGCAAACCATCGCCAAGATCACAGGAACTGAGGGAGGCGCGGCGCGCCGCGGGTGACCGTCGGGAGGGGGCTTGTCCAAAGGGCGCGGCGAGGTGAAACATCGACAGACTCGCCCGACAAGCCCTAGGAGGAACAGGTGAGCCTCTCGCCCGGCAATGTGCGCAACGTGGTGCTGGTCGGACACTCCGGCGCCGGAAAGACCACTCTCGTCGAGGCCCTCCTCGTCGCGACCGGGGCGCTCACCCGCGCCGGCCGGGTCGAGGACGGCACTACCGTCACCGACTTCGACGACGCCGAGGTGCGGCAGCACCGCAGCGTCTCCCTCGCGTCGGCCCCCGTCGAACACGCCGGGATCAAGGTCAACCTCCTCGATGCCCCCGGCTACGCCGACTTCGTGGGTGACCTCCGGGCGGGGCTACGCGGCGCGGACGCGGCGCTGTTCGTCGTAAGCGCGGTCGACGGGATCGACGGCGCGACGCGGATGATCTGGGAGGAGTGCGCGGCCGTCGGGATGCCACGGGCGATCGTCGTGAGCAAGCTCGACCGCGAGCGCGCCGACTTCGAGGAGACGCTCGCGCTGTGCCAGCGGGTGTTCGGCGACGGCGTGCTGCCGCTGTACCTGCCGTTGCACGCCGACGAGGAGCACGTGGGCGGCGTCATCGGCCTGCTGAGCCAGCGGGTGGTCGACTACTCGTCGGGCTCGCGGGTCGAACGCGCCCCCGACCCCGAGCACCTGCCGCTCATCGCGGACGCCCGCAACGCGCTCATCGAGGGGATCATCGCCGAGAGCGAGGACGAGACCCTCATGG
>CBQZLL010000112.1:0-9500 GCA_967749945.1 uncultured Frankiaceae bacterium | reverse complement strand
CCGCGGTGAACTGGATCTGACCAGCCGCGGCGACCGCGCCGGTGCCCGAGACCGGGCCGAGGACCGTGCCCTGGCTCACCCCGTTGACCTTCAGCTCGCACGCGGCCGTGACGGCACTCCCGTTCGGCACGCCCGCGGTGGTGGGCACGACGGCGAGCCGGACATCGCCGTTCGACACGTCCTGGCCGCCGAGCTGACCGCCGGGGGTGACGTCGTTCACCGAGTCGAAGGCGCAGCCGCCCTGGAACGTCGCGCCTCCCTCGCCGTACGGGCAGGGGTCCTCGACCCGAGGGCACCCGTCGACGTCGCACACGACGCACGGATACGCCTGCGCCACCGGCGCGAACAAGAACACCGTTCCGAGGGCGAACGCCCCCAGCAACGTTCTGATCATGGTCTTCCTCCAAGTGAGTTACGCATGAGGGCCGGCGCTACGGGCCCGCGATCGACCCGACGACGGACACGTCTGCCGATCTGCCGCACGGGTTTCCGACCGGCGAGGTCACCACGAACGTCGCGAGACCCGCGCCGTCGATGTCGCCCACGGTCGTCACGACCGCGACCGCGCCGAGCCTGGTCCAGGTGAACGACAGGTTGAGAGCGCCGGTCGCCGAACCCGACGCCGAGCCGGAGATCACGCACGTCGGGCCGGTGCCTTCGACCACCGTGAACGACGCCGACTCGCTGCCGTCGACGAACGTGGTGCCGACGATGCCGGCGACCGAGAGGCTCGCGGTACCGGTGCTGGAGCCACAGCCAAAGCAGTTGATGTGCGCGTTCCCGGTGAACGCCGCCGCGCCGCTGCCGTCGCCGCCGTACGGGCAGGGGTCCTCGATCCGAGGGCACCCTTCCCAGTCGCATACAACGCACGGGTAGGCCTGCGCCGCCGGCGCGAACACGAACACCGTTCCGAGAGCGAAGGCCCCCAGCAACGTCCTGACCATCGTCTTCCTCCAAGGTGGGTACGGCCGGGGGGCTAGGTGCCGGAGGAGTCGCACTCCGGGAGGTCGTTCACGGCCGTGGCGCCGGTCCCGCTCGCACCGACGGAGACGCCCTGGTGCAGGGCCTCGAGGATCTGGCAGATCGCGTCGTTGACGGACTTCGTGTAGGGGCACGGGTCCATGACCGCCGGGCAACCGTTCTCCGTGTCGCACACGACACACGGATACGCGTGCACCGGCGACGCCAACGTCAACGACAGTCCGAGGGCGACAACGCCCAAAGCGCTCTTGTACATGGCTCTCCTCAGGTACGCCGGGACGGCGAGCGGCGACGTCGTCGAACGATCACGAGAAGGGCGTGGTGAAATCGTCTCAAGGCGTCGTCGGTACGCGATCCGCAGATTCCGATGTGCTGGGCTATCGGTCTTCCGGCGGAATCGCCGGTGTACGGGCTCCCCCGCCGGGCTCAGGCCCGGCGGGGGGAACACCACTCGACTACGGGCAGCCGCTCTTCGACGGCGAGTCGTACTCCGTCGTCGTGCCATTCGGGTAGACGTAGTAGCACTTGCCCTTGTACCAGAGCACGATGATCGACCCGGGCGGGATCCGGACACCGATGAGCGGGACGGGACTGGTCACGCCCGGCGTGGTCACGCTCGTTCCCGGAATGGTCTTGCTGACCTCTGGGGTCGTCACGGTGGTACCGGGGATGGTCTTGCTGACCTCTGGGGTCGTCAGGGTCACGCCAGGCGTGCTCGGGTCGAACGGGCCGAGGCAGAACCCGTCGAGGATGGCGCACACCTGCGGGATGTGGACGCTCTTCGCGGGGACGCCGATCGTCTGCGAGTTCACCGTCACCGTTTGGTCGGGCTGGCTGACGGTCTGCGAGTCGACGGTCACGGTCTGGTCGGAGGTGCCGTACGTCTGCGGGTCCACGTGGTCGAAGACGTACGGCTGGACGCCGATCACGAATCGCACGATGCAGACGTAGGCGTCCGGGTTCTCCGGCACGCCATTGCAGGAGACCGGATCCTGAGCGCGTGCCGGGCCGAGGGGAACGACGGCCGCGGCAACTCCGAGGGCCACGATCGTCCGTACGAGGCGCTTCATCATGCTGTCCTCCACTGGGCTCACGCGCGCCTGCCGATCAGGACGCGCGTTTGACACCACGGAGGCGGCTCGGAATGGCCGGGACGTCGGCGACGTCGCGACTCGTGGAGAGGCGACACCCGGCGCGTTCCATGCGCCGTCACGCGACAAATCCTCATCGGCACTACCCCCGTGCCGGGAAACGTATCCGGACCATTCAGTCAACACAAGAGGTAGCGGACAAATACGGCAAAGTGGGGATGAGATGATCACTCACCCGTTTTCGCGGCGTCCCGGCGAACGGAGGTCGCGTGGCCGGGCGAGTGGGGGCGCCCGTTAGGGTGGCGCGCCATGGGACTCATGGACGGCAAGGTCGCGATCGTCACCGGCGCGGGGCGTGGCATCGGCCGCGGCGAGGCACTGCTGCTGGCGCGCGAGGGCGCGCGCGTCGTCGTCAACGAGCTCGACGCCGACGCGGGCCGGGCGGTCGTCGAGGAGATCGAGAAGGCCGGCGGCGAGGCGGCGCTCAACACCGACGACTGCTCCGACATCGACGGTGCGCGGGCGCTCGTCGACCAGGCGGTCACGACGTACGGCGGTCTCGACGCGCTCGTCAACAACGCCGGCATCGTCCGCGACCGGACGCTCGTGAAGATGTCGCCCGACGAGTGGGACGCCGTCGTCAAGGTCCATCTCCGCGGGCACTACGCGCCGACGCATTTCGCCTGCGCGTGGTGGAAGGACACCGGCCGGCCCGGCCACGTCGTCTGCACCAGCAGCACCAGCGGCCTGCTCGGCAACTTCGGGCAGACCAACTACGGCGCGGCCAAGGCCGGCATCGCGGCGTTCGCGACGATCACCGCGATGGAGATGTGGCGGTACAACGTCACGTGCAACGCCATCGCCCCGGCCGCGCGCACCCGCATGACCGAGGGCGCCTACGGCGCCATCGAGGTCGGCGAGGGCTTCGACTTCTGGCACCCGGACAACGTCGCGCCGCTCGTCGTCTACCTCGCCAGCGATGCGTCGAGCCACATCAGCGGCAAGGTGTTCGGCGTGCAGGGCAACGTGGTCGAGCTCTACCAGCCGTGGACGTCGTCCGGCGAGATCGTCAACGACGGCGGCCGCTGGGAGCCGAGCGATCTCGCGGCGCGGATCGACAGGCTGTTCGACGGCTTCCCGATCGCCCCCGAGGCGACGAACGGTATGGCGCGGCTGCGCTACACGATGACCCAGCGTTCGTGACATACGGGAAGAACTGCACGAAAGTCTGACCTTGCGGACAGGGTTTCCGGCTGCGAGCATCCCGGACCGTCATCCGTTCGCCCAGTCCGGACGGTCCGCTGGTCCCTTGGAGGGGCTTCGTGACCGCTGTCCGACTGTTCCGTGTCCGCGCGCTGCTCACCGCGGCGTCGCTCGCCCTACCGCTCGTCCTCGTCCTGCCCGGCACGGCGAACGCCGCGCGGCCCACCCAGAGCCGCGACTCGGGTCCGGCCGTCGCGTACGACACGTCGCCCGCGCTACGCGACATCCCGCCGTCCGACGACCCGCAGGAAGACGGGAAGAAGGAGCACCGCGACAAGGGCGAGGACGGCATGCCGCAGCAGCCGGTCGGCGGCCTCCCCGCCCCGATCGGGCCGGTGTCACCACTGACCGCGCCGACCAGCACGTCGTTCGACGGGATCGGCAACGGCGTCGCCGGCTTCACCGTCAACTCCGCGCCGCCGGACACCAACTCGGCGGTCGGCCCGAGCCATGTCGTCGAGATCGTCAACAGCGCGTTCGCCGTCTACAACAAGAGCGGCACCCTGCTGCTCGGCCCGTCGAACACGAACACGCTGTGGAGCGGCTTCGGCGGCTCGTGCCAGACCACCAACGACGGCGACGGCATCGTGCGCTACGACCGGCTGGCGAACCGCTGGGTCTTGACCCAGTTCGCGAACGCCGCGTCGCCCTCCGGGCCGTACTTCGAGTGCCTCGCGATCTCGCAGACCTCGGACCCGACCGGCGCGTACTACCGCTACGCGTTCCAGTACGCGAACTTCCCCGACTACCCGAAGCTGGGTGTCTGGCCGGACGCGTACTACATCACGTACAACATGTTCAACGGCAACACGTTCGCCGGTGCCGAGTCGTGCGCGATGGACCGCTCGCGGATGCTGTCAGGGTTGTCGGCCACGCAGCAGTGCTTCACGACGAGCACGTCGTTCGGCGGCCTGCTCCCGGCCGACCTCGACGGCGCGACCGCGCCGCCCGCCGGCGCGACGAACCTGCACGTCGCCATGGGCGCCACGTCCACGACGCTGGCCACGTGGAAGTTCCACGTCGACTGGACGACGCCGGGCAACTCGACGTTCACCGGTCCGACCAACCTCACGGTGTCGTCGTACTCGCGCGCCTGCGGCGGCGGCACGTGCATCCCGCAGTCCGGCACGACGACGACACTCGACTCGCTCGCCGACCGGCTGATGTTCCGCCTCGCGTACCGGCGCTTCGTCGACCACGAGTCGCTCGTCGTCACGCACGCGGTGACCGCGACCACGGGCACGGCGGTCCGGTGGTACGAGCTGCGACTGTCGGGCGGCAACCCGTCGGTGTTCCAGCAGGGCTCGTACGCGCCGGACGGCTCGTACCGCTGGATGAGCAGCGCGGCGATGGACCTGAGCGGCGACATCGCGCTCGGCTACTCGGTCTCGTCGGCCACCCTGCACCCGGCGATCCGCTATACCGGCCGGCTCGTGACCGACACGCTCGGCACCATGCCGCAAGGCGAGGGCTCGATCATCGAGGGCGCCGGCTCGCAGAACGGCGGGCTCACCCGCTGGGGTGACTACTCCTCGATGAGCATGGACCCGAGCGACGACTGCACGTTCTGGTACTCGACCCAGTACATCCCGGCCAACGGCTCGTTCAACTGGCGCACCCGCATCGGGCACTTCGCGTTCCCGTCCTGCGGTGGCGCACCGGCGAACGACTTCTCCATCTCGGCCTCGCCGTCGTCCGGCACGGTGACCGCGGGCGGCTCGAAGACGTCGACGATCTCGACCGCGGTGACGTCCGGCTCGGCGCAGACCGTCTCGCTCTCGGCGAGCGGCCTGCCGACCGGTGCGGGCGCGTCGTTCAACCCGACGTCGGTGACGGCCGGCGGGTCGTCGACGCTGACGCTCACGACGTCGGCGGCGACGCCGGTCGGGACGTACGGCATCACGGTGACCGGCACGGGTACGTCGGCGACGCACTCGACGACGTACACGCTGACCGTCACCGCCGCGTCATGCACGCCGCAGCAACTCCTCGGCAACCCCGGCTTCGAGACGGGCTCGGCCGCGCCGTGGACGGCGACGGCAGGCGTGATCGACAGCTCGGCGTCCGAGCCGCCGCACTCCGGCTCGTGGAAGGCGTGGCTCGACGGCTACGGCTCGACCCACACCGACACGCTCGCGCAGAGCGTCGCGGTGCCGGCGGGCTGCACGTCGTACCTCTTCACGTTCTGGCTGCACATCGACACGGCCGAGACCACGACCGTGACGGCGTACGACACGTTGAAGGTCCAGGTGTTCAACACCTCGGGCACGCTGCTCGCGACACTCGCGACGTACTCGAACCTCAACAAGAACACCGGGTACGCGCAGAAGTCGTTCAGCCTGACGCCCTACGCGGGCCAGACGGTGTCGTTGAAGTTCACCGGTACGGAGGACTTCTCGCTGCAGACGTCGTTCGTCGTGGACGACACGGCGGTGAACGTGTCCTAGGGCGTGTCTCCGGGAGAGGCGCCCTCAAGACACGGCGATGGCGTCGAGTGACGCCGTCCCGCCCCCGCCGGCGACCACGCGCAACGTGTGGTCGCCGGCGGGGAGCACGCTCTGCCACAGCACCTGCCGCTGCGAACTCTCGTCGGCGGTGGGGTCGACGACGGTCACCAGGACGTCGTCGAGATAGACGAACAGCGGCGCGAGGCCCGGCCCGCGCGGGCCGATGAGGGCGTACGACGCGCCGTTCACCGGCAACGAGACGCTCGCACCCTCGGCCGCGGTCGCGACGCTGCCGAGCCAGGTGCCCGCGGTGGCCGGCGCGGCCCACTCACCGTCGAATCGCAACGCCGCGTCGGTGTTGTCGCGCGGCACGACGATCGTCGCGGGGTCGGTCCACGGGCTGAGGTGACCGGCCCGGTCGACCGCACGGACGCGGACGTCGTGCGCGCCCGGTCCGGTCAGTGCGAGGCGGACCGACGACGTGGTGACCCGCGACGTCGTCCACGTCGTGCCGCCGGGCGCCCGGCGCGACACCTCGACGTACGCGACGCCGGACCCCGGCGACGGGTCGCCGAACGCGAGCCCGATCTTCGCGGTCGAGTCGGTGCTCGCGTCGGTGACATACGTTGGCGCGCTGGTGATCTGGGCAGTCGGCGCCTTCGCCGGGTTGAGCGTCCACGACGCGCCGGTGCGCGCGCCCATCGACGCCGAGCCGTCGACGACCGGCACGAAGCTCTCCGTGAACGTCACCGCGGCCGACGGGTTCTTCGCCTTCACCGAGAAGCCGAACTTCCCGTCTGTACCAGGCGGTGTCGAGGTCGAGACGACCACCGGACGGGTCGCCGCGACCCAGCGCGGATGGCGCAACCGGGACGCACGCCCGACGGGGTACGTCGACAGCGAGACCCGCGAGCCGGTCCACGTCTCCCACCCGATGTTGCGCGCGACGAACATCGCACCCGCAGTCTGGTCGCCCTCCAAGGTCCGGCCCGCGGTGATCCGCGCGCGGGCCGCGATGAAGTCGCCGCGCACGACTCCGTGCCGGTACGTCCCGAGCGTCGACACCCACGTACCGTCGAGGTGCGCGACGTACCCGTGGCCGCTCTGCGGTGTGTAGCCGCGGACGACGTTGCGCGGGTTGGCGATCGCGACGCGCGAGGTCCACGGCGCGATCTCGCTGGGCGGCGCGCCGACAGTCGAGAAGACGGCGTCGGCGTAGCGCATCGCGGCGTAGCCCGAGCCGTTGTACCGGTACGTCGCGCGGTACCAGTTCTCGCCGACCCTGCGGTCGTCCGAGCCGAGGGACTTCGGGACGTTGGCGCTCGACGCGGCCATCTTCGCGGCGAGCACCTGCGCGCCCGCGTCGACGTTGTAGCGGTAGTCGGTCGCCAGCCGCGTCGCGTCGAAGCCGCGGGCCAGCACCTGCATGACGCCGATGGCGCACGCGTTCGACAGCACGACGCGGTGGTACGCGTCGAACTGCCGCCAGCGCGACTCCTGCCACGCGATGGCCTTGAGCAGGTACGGCGGCACCTTGCGGCGCGCGGCGGCGCGGTCGATCTCCGCGCCGATCGCCGCGTGCCCGGGATCGGTGCCGCGGACGCCGCTGACACCACACGATGCGTACGACGGGAGGACCATGAGCCCGGTCAGGGCGAGTGCGGCCGCCAGACCGGCGCGGGGAAGGCGCACGGGGCCTAACCCTGCCAAGCCGAGCGAAAGGTCGTCAATGCCGGAGTCCGAGGAGTGGATGCCCGGCGGGGTCGGCAACGCCGGCAACGTCGTCCGCAGCGGTGACACCGTGCACCGGCCGGTCGGACCGCAAACCCCTGCGGTGCAGGCGTTCCTGGCGTTTCTCGCGGCGGGTGGCTTCACCGGCGCGCCGCGACCGCTCGGTTACGACGAGCAAGGGCGCGAGGTGCTGTCGTACGTCCCCGGCGACGTCGCGCACGAGCCCGAGCCGCCGGACTGGGTGCTCACCGACGACGTGCTCGTCTCGGTCGCCACGCTGGTCCGCGCGTTCCACGACGCGGCCCGCGGCTTCGTTCCGCCGGACGACGCGGTGTGGGTGTGGCCGTCGCCGCCGGCGTACCGGACCGACCTCGTCGGCCACAACGACGTGTGCCGCGAGAACGTCGTCTTCACCGACGGCCGCGCGACCGGGCTCGTCGACTTCGACTTCGCCGGCCCGTCGTCACCGGAGTACGAGGTCGCGGGTCTGGTCCGGCACTGGGTGCTCGCGCTGCCGGGCGACCGGATCGCGCGGATCGGGCTGCTGCTCGACGCGTACCCGGTCGACCCGGCGGTGATGACGCGGGGTTTGCTCGACCGGCTCGACTGGGGCATCGCGATGGTGCGCGCGCGGGCCGAGGCCGGCGAGCCAGGGTTCCTCGCGATGTGGCAGGCGGGCGCGTACCCCCGCAACCGGGCCTTGCACGAGTGGGTGCGCGAGCACCTACCGCACGACCTCGACCGCTGACAGCACCGCGACCGTCGCGAACACCCCCGACGCGACGAGCCGCACCAGTCGCAACGGCACCACGCGCAGCAAGCCGCGACCGAGGACGACCGCGAGCCCGCAGACGGCGACGAGCGCGAGCCAGGCCCCGAGGAAGACACTGAGCGGCGCGTCGTACCGGCTGGCCAGTCCGGCCGTCGCGAGCTGCGTCAAGTCACCCCACTCGGCGAGGAACACGACACCGAACGCCGTTCCCGCAATCCGGACCGGCGAGGTCGTCGGCGCGGTCGCCCCGACCTCGTCGGTCTCGTGCTGCCGTACCGTCACGACCGCGCCCACCGCGAACAGCACCGCCGCCGCCGCGGCGACGAGCCGGTGCGGCAACAGCGCGAGCAGCGACCCCGCCGTCACCGCGATCGCGCACTGCACGGCGAACGCTGCGGACGCCCCGAGCCACACCGGCAGCGCGCGGTAGCGGGTCGCGAGGACGAGCGAAGCGAGCGCGGTCTTGTCGGGCAGCTCGGCCGGGAAGACGAGCGCGAACGCCGTCAGGACCGCCGCGAACCGCACGCCGTCCATCGTCCACTACGGTCAGAGCCATGCCGTACGACCTGCATGCCGTCACCGCGGACATCGAGCGTCATCTGCACGAGATCGGCTGGGGCAGCGCGCCACGACTGTTCGCGCTCGTCCGTACCGGTGACCTGCTCGCATCCGAGCCGGCGCTCGCGGCGGAGTTCGGCGCGGCCGACCCCGACTCGTTGACACCCGTCGAGCAGGAGCCGATCCGGGAGGACATCGCGGACCTGCTGCCGCGGATCGAGTGGCCGCCGAACGTCGTCGGCTGCGCCCTGTCGCACGAGATCGTCCTCGTCCACGAGGCGGCCGACGAGGCCCGGCCGGACGGCACCGACCCGGTCGCCTGGGCCATCGAGGACCCCGACCACTACGATCTGCGCGCCGTCGCGGCCGCGCTCCGTACCGGCGAGACGGCCGCCACCGTGCGCGTCCGCGGGCGGGACGGCGAGGAGGACGAGGTCGTCGTCGACCCCGAGATCGTCCCGAACATGACGGCCGCGTTGCTTGACACGCTGGCGGGTGAGCACTAGTCCGCTGGGCGTGAGGGCGTGTCTCTCAAACCCTGACCGTCGCGAGCGACGGTCAGGATGGTGCATCGCCAGGCGGAGGAGGACCGGATAGCAGCGCTATCCGCGACGACGACAACGCCGCGAGGCGCCGTCCTGGGCGTCGCGCAGCAGG
>CBQZLL010000111.1:0-9504 GCA_967749945.1 uncultured Frankiaceae bacterium | reverse complement strand
TCGACGGCGTGAGGATGCCGGTCGGCAGCAGGTGGAGGGCATACTTCTCCGCGCCGATGACGACGGTGTGGCCGGCGTTGTTGCCGCCGTTGTAGCGGACGACGTAGTCGAGGCGGTCGCCGAGCAGGTCGGTCGCCTTGCCCTTGCCCTCGTCGCCCCACTGGGCTCCGACGATCACGACGGCGGGCATGCGTACTCCTCGCGGACAAACGAAAGACCCCGGCAAGTGCCGAGGCCTCTTGCGGCAAGAGGTTACCCGACCCGTACGCTGCGCGTCATGCCGCCGCTGCCGGGCGTTTCCCTCTTGTCCGACGTCTACGACGCCGCCCGGGCGCTCGTGACGCTGCCGATCGACGTGCAACGGGTCGTCCGCAGGGTCGACGCGTTGCTCGACGACGTCGAGCCGCAGCTCCGCGTGGTCGCCTCGGCGGTCGACGTGGACGACCTCAGCAAGGCGGTCGACGGCCTGGTCGAGACGCAGCGCCAGGTGACGGCCATCGCCAACACGACCGGCCAGATCATGGGCGTCATCAACGAGGTCGGCTCGCGTCTCGGGTCGCTGCCGGGCGCGCCGCTGCTGACCCGCCGCCGCGCGCCGAAGACCGACTCGTAGTCGGCGGGCTCGAGCCCGAAGTTCGTGATCTTGGCGACAGCTGGCACCGTGCGCGTGCTCACAGCGTCGCCAAGATCACGACTTCTCGTCCGCGCCGGCCAACACCGCCACCGCGGCCGGGTCGCAGTCGGCGAGGAATGTCGCGCAGCGTGCCGCCTCGTCGTCCTCCCCGATCGCGCGGGCCGCGCGCCCGAGCGCGTGCAGCGAACGGAGGAAGCCGCGGTTCGGCTCGTGCGACCACGGGACCGGACCGTGGCCCTTCCATCCGTTGCGGCGCAACGCATCCAGGCCGCGGTGGTAGCCGACGCGGGCGTAGGCGTACGACGCGATCGCGTCGCCGCGGGCGACCGCCGCGTCCGCCAGCGCGGCCCACGCCGCGAGGTGCGCCGGGTGCGCGGCGGCGACGGTGGCCGGGTCGGCGCCGCCCGCGAGCGCCGCGTCGGCCTCGGGCGCGTCCGCGGGGAGCAACGTCGGGGGCGGTCCGGCGAGCAGGTTGTCCATACCGAGGCATGATGCCCCGATGGAGCAGATCGAACGACACGTGTCGGTCGGCGACACCAGGCTCTGGGTCGTCGAGCGAGGCGAGGGCTTTCCCCTCCTCCTGCTGCACGGCGGGCCGGGCCTCGACCACCACGAGTTCGCCGACTACCTCGACCCGCTGGCGGACGAGTACCGGCTGGTCCTCGTCGACCTCCGGGCCCAAGGACGGTCGGAACACGCCTCGCGCAAGACCTGGACGCTGAAGCAGATGGCCGCCGACGTCTCCGTGCTCGCCGCGACGCTCGGCTACGGCCCGTACGCCGTGCTCGGCCACTCGTACGGCGCGTTCGTCGCGCTCCAGCACGCCGTCGACTTCTCCGGCGACCCCGCGGCCACGATCGTGTCGAGTGGCCTCCCGTCGGCGCGGTACCTCGACGGTCTGGACGACAGGCTCGCCGCGTTCGAGCCGGTCGAGCTGCGCGAGCAGGTCACGAGGTCGTGGGCCGCCGAGGAGCGCGTCGAGACGGCCGAGCAGCTCAAGCGACTGGTCGACGACCAGATGCCGTGGCACTTCGCCGACCCGCACGACCCGCGGATCGCCGACTTCAACGCGCGAACCGCGGCGATGGTCGGCTCGCCGGAGGTGCTGCGGCACTTCGCGCAGGAGTCGTACGGCGGCATCGAGGTCGAGGACGCGCTCCCGTCGGTCACCCACCCGGTGCTCGTGCTCGCCGGGCGGCACGACCGGACGTGTCCCGTCGAGGCCGCGGAGGCGATCGCGAAGGCGATTCCCGGCGCGGAGCTCGCCGTCTTCGAGCAGAGCGGGCACATGACGTACGTCGAGGAGCAGCCGCTCTACCTCGACGTCGTCAGAGACTTCCTCGGCCGAGTGCCTCGTTGAGCTGCCGGTAGAGCCACGGCTCGATCAGTCGCGCGCCGGCCGGGCTGACGTGGACGCCGTCGTAGCGGACCAGCGCGCCGTTGATCGTCTTGGTGAACACGCCCTCGGGCGCGAGCGCGCTGTTGAGGTCGACGACCGGGACGTGATGCGCGTCGCCGATCGCCCGGACGATCGCGTTGAAGCGGTCGACCCGCGCGGGATCGTCCTCGGGGTAGCGGCCGCCGTCGGGGCGCTCGCCGCGGCGGTAGTACGGCGCGGTCAGCAGCACGAGCCGATGGCCGTACGCGACCTTGAGCACCCGCTCGAACTGCCGCCTGAGGTACTCGTCGAACGTCGCGTCGCCGACCTGCCGCCACTCCCCGTCGTACCAGCGGTCCATGACGTCCCAGCGACCGACGAGGACGGCGACCAGGTCGGGGTCGGTCCGGTCGATGTCGGCCGCCCACGTCTCCGGCCACCCCGCGCACTGGGGCAGATCGGAGAACTCGCCGCCGAAGTAGCGGTACCGGCCGCTCGTGGCGAGCCCGCAGCCGCGGGTCGCGGCGTTGACGACGCTGATCCCGTCGGCGTCGCGCAGGCCGTTCCCGAGCGTCTCGGCGACGGAGTCGCCGAGCAGCAGCACCCGCGCGGTGCCCGGCACCCGCGGCTTCGCGACGACCTGGGTGACCGGCGCGGCGGCGATCTCCGGCGGGACGACCGGCGGCGCCTGGGTCTCGATCGCGGCGGCGGGCGTCGTCGCCGGCGAGCCGCCGTCGCGCCGCCACGACGCCAACGCCGCCAGGACGAGGACGCCGACGCAGGCGACGGCGACCGGACGGAGCAACGCGGGCCGCCAGCGCGGCCGCCAGGTCCGGGCCGGGACCTCGACGAGGAACCACGACAGCGCCGTGAACGCGCCCGTCACCGCGAGCCGCACCGCGAGGAGCGGCAGCACCGCGAGGTGGGTGCGTTCGTGCGTCAGCAGCAGGAACACCGGCCAGTGCCACAGGTAGATGCCGTACGACACCTGCCCGACGACCCGCAACGGCCGTACCGCGAGCACCCGCGACAGCCCCGCCGCGGGCAACGTCACGACCGTCGCGATGATCGCCGCCGTTGCGACGGCCCCGAGCAGGAAGCCACCGCGGTACAGGTCGCGCGCGGTGCCGTTCGCCGAGTGCCAGAGCCAGACCGTGACGACCGTGCCCGCGAGGCCCGACAGCGCGATGACCGTGCGCCGCACCGCGCCGCCGCGGGTCGACAGCACGACGGAGAGCGCGGCGCCGACGAGCAGCGCCTGGAGCCGGGTGTCGGTGCCGTAGTACGCGCGCGCCGGGTCGCCGTACGGCGTGTACGACGCCGCCATCGCCACCGCCGACACGAGCGCGCCGGCGCCCGCGCAGGCGAGCACCGCGCGCTTCGACCGGCGGCACACGAAGACGACGACGAGCGGCCACACGACGTAGAACTGGCCCTCGACCGCGAGCGACCAGGTGTGCTTGAACGCCGACGGCGCCGCGAACGACGCGAAGTACCCGCCACCCGTCGTGATCGCCCGCCAGTTCGCGAGGTACGTCACCGCCCCGAGCGCGTCGCGCGGGCTCGCGTTGAGCGGCCAGACCGCGCCCGCGACGAGGACGGCGCCGACGAGGAGCAGCAGCGCCGGGACGAGCCGGCGGACCCGGCGTTCCCAGAACGTCCGGAGGTCGCCGGTCAGCAAGAGCGTCGTGACGAGGTAGCCCGACAGCACGAAGAACGCGTCCACGCCGAGGAACCCGCCCGGCAACCAGCCGACCCCCCCGTGGAACAGCAGCACGGCGAGGACGGCCGCGCCGCGCAAGCCGTCGAGCGCCGGGACGTAGGGGATCGCGCGGGACCGCACGGAGGGAGGTTACCGGCGCGCGGGACTCAGGTGGCGGAGCCGGTGGGCTTCGTCGAACACATCGCGGGTCGCGACCCGGGCCGCGACGAGCCCGGAGATGGCCACCGCGCCCAGCCACATGTACTGCACGACGATCTGGTAGCGGATCGCCGTGAGCGGCGAGACGCCCGCGATGATGAGGCCGGTCATCGTGCCCGGCAGCGCGATGAGGCCGACCACCTTGGTCTGGTCGAGGCCTGGCGCGAGCGACGCGCGCAGCGCCGCGCGGGTGTGCGGCGCGAACGCGACCTTCCCCGGAAGGCCCAGCGCGAGCCGCGCCTCGACGAGCTGCCGGCTCGTCGCGACCTCGTCGCGGATGCGCGCGAGCACGATGCTCGTCCCCTGCATCGCGGCGCTCACGAGGATGCCGCCCATCGGCAGGACGACGCGGGGCGCGCTGTCGAGGATGCCCGCGCCGACGACGAGACCGAGGGTCGCGACGGTGCCGACCCCGATGCCGATGGTCGCGGCGGACACGGCACCGGGCAGGCCCGCGGCGCGGCGTCCGGCCGTACGGCCGCCCAGCAGCACCATGCCCGCCACCCAGCCGAACGAGCCGGGCAGGCCCGCGTGCTCGAACAGCAGCCGCAGCACGAAGCCGACCGCGACGAGCTGCACGGCCGCGCGGAGCGCCGCCTCGACGACGTCGCGACCGAGCCCGAGCCGTTCGCGGACGACGACGACGCCGGTCACGACGACCAGCAACGCGGCGAGCCCGACGCCCCACCAGGCGGGGACGGGGACGGCGGACTTCACGAGACGCCTCTCAGGTACGCGACCGCGTCGGGGTCGCTCGCGCCGGCGAACACCGCCTGCGCGGGGCCGGAGGCGACCACGCGGCCGCCGTACACGACGACGAGGTCGTCGGCGAGCCGCCGCGCCTGGGCCAGGTCGTGAGAGACCAGGACAGCGGTCATGCCGTCGTCGACCAGCCCGCGGACGACGCGTTCGACGACGTCGGCGGCGAACGGGTCCAGCGCCGACGTCGCCTCGTCGAGCAGCAACACCTCGGGGTGTACGGCGAGCGCGCGGGCGAGGCAGACGCGTTGCGCCTCGCCGCCCGAGAGGTCGGCGGTGTCCCGGCCGAGGAACGTCACGGGCAGCCCGACGCGGAGGAGCAGGGTGTTCGCCTCGTCCTCGGTGAGCGCGGGCGCGCCGGTCCGCAGGTTGTCGAGCGCCGTCCCGGGGAACGGCGTCGGCCGCTGCATGAGCAGGCCGACCCGGCGGCGGAGGTCGAGCACGTCGTACTCGGGGAGCGGCTTGCCGTGGAACCGTACGGCGCCCCGGCTCGGCTCCTCCATCCGGTTGAGCAGGCGTAGCAGCGTCGACTTGCCCGAGCCCGACGGGCCGACGACGACCGTCACCCGGGAGGGCGCCATGCCGACCGAGACGCCGTACAGCGGATGCACGTGGTCGTCGCCCGCGCCGCGCGTCACGACGACGTCGTCGAGGACGAACACGGGCTCCGTCACCCCGTACACGATAGGGAGACGAGCGCGAACCGGGCGGGACGCGGAAGAATGCCCGAAACCCCGAGGAGAGGCAGCGTCATGAGCTTCGTGGTCGCGACGGACGACGGCCTGTTCCGCATCGAGGACGACGGACAGCCGGCGCGGCTCGTCGAGGGCGGCTTCCGGCACGTCGTCGCCGCCGACGACGGCGCGGTCGCGCTCGCCGCCGACGGCACGTTGTGGAACGTCGACGACGACGGAGCCGCGGAGTTCGAGACGCTCCCGCCGACCCGCGGGACCGTCACCTGCGTCCTCGTCAACGGCGCCGACGTGTGGGCCGGGACGGCGGGCGCCCACCTGATCCTCGTCCGCGAGGGCGAGCTCGCACCGGTCGAGTCGTTCGAGAAGATCGAGGGCCGCGAACGCTGGTACACGCCATGGGGCGGGCCGCCCGACGTCCGGTCCCTCGACGTCGACGAGGACGACGTGCTGTTCGCGGGCATCCACGTGGGCGGCGTCGCGCGCAGCCTCGACAGCGGCGAGACCTGGCTCGCGTCCGGCGAGATCGACTGGGACGTCCACCAAGTGCTGACCGTTCCCGACTACGCGTCGACGGTCGTCGCGGCGTGCGCCGTCGGAATGGCGCTGAGCACCGACACCGGCGAGTCGTGGGAGATCGAGTCGCGCGGGATGCACGCGACGTACTGCCGGGCCATCGCGGTGGCGGGCGACGACGTCCTCATCTCGGTGTCGCGCGGGCCCGACGGCGCGGAGAGTGCGCTGTACAAGCGCAAGCTCGAGGACTCGGTGTTCGACCGGTGCCGGCTCGGGCTGCCCGAGTGGTTCGCCGGGAACATCGACACGCACTGCCTCACCGCGTGGGACGAGCAGGTCGTCGCCGCGGCGCCCGGCGGCTCGCTCTACGTCAGCAACGACACCGGCGGGCGCTGGCACGAGCTCGCGAGCGGCCTCCCCGAGCCGCGCGCGGTCGTCAGCATCTGACGGCCGGCCGGCCGGCAGGGCAGGGCGCTCGGCCCACCCCCGTCCGCTACTGGTGAGCAGCGGCGCCGCGGTTCACCAGTTCGTGCTCGGCCGTCCGCCGCTACTCACCAGTAGCGTCGGCGCTACCGGTCTTCGAGGCGGAAGCGGATCCGTACCGTCGCCTGGTACTCGGACACGGCGTTGTCCTTGACGACCGCGGTCTGGTCGAGGATCTCCATGCCCTCGATGCCGCGCAGCGTCTTGGCAGCCTCGTCGAGCGCGCGGTTGGCGGCGTCCGTCCAGTCGGTCGGGGAGACGCCGACGAGCTCGATGGTCTTGATGACGGCCACGGTGGGTCCCTCTCAGACGTACCAACAGGTGCGGGCGAACGCTACCGTGTCCGGACCGGCGAGTGATTCGTCCGGATCTGTGCGGCCTTTGCCCAGGAGGCGATCGTGAAGCGAATCGTGCCCATCGCCCTGACCGTAGGTCTGCTCGCGCCGGTCGCGGCGCGCGCGGCGACGTTCGACTATCGCGGTGGCTGCGGGCTCACGCCGGTCGTCACGACCGGCAGCACCGGCGTCTGGGTCGGCGTCCCCTACCTGTACGTCGTCCCTACCGATACGTCGGAGTACGGGGTGCCGACCGGCGCCTTCGTGACCGCGTGGTGCGTGCTCTGGAAGAACGGCCTGCACTACGGCACGGTCGCCGGACCGGTCTCGGGCACTGGTGCCGTCGCCGACGCCAAGCCGATCACGTTCCCGGTCCTTCCGGGCGACACGTTCGTCCTCTGCGAGCACGTGACCGTCGACGCCGTGACGCTGACCGTCTGCCACGACGCCCTCACCAGCGACCTGTCGTTCTAGCCCTGGGCGAGCACCGCCGCCGCGGAGTCCGCAGCGCGCCGCAACGGCGCGAGCAGCGGGTCGCGCATCTCGGGCGAGAGGCCGTACACCAGCCGGCCCACCTCGGCGTAGCCGTCGAGCATCTCGGCAAGCGCGCCGCGCAACGCCGCGACCCTGGTGTCGTCCATCGCGAACCCTCCGTCCTCGACCACGTCCTGCACACGGTCGACGTACGGGAGTCGTCATCCGCGCGCGGAACGATACGGACGCCGGGCGGATTCACTCTGCCGCGCGCGAAGTCGTCGCGAACGGCAGAGACGAATTGGTCCGAACAGCGGATTCAGGACGGGTACTTCGCGAGCAGCTCGCGCAGCTTCTCCACGAACTTCAGCGACTCGTCGTGCTCGCGCTGCCAGACGTTGCGGCCGAAGATCAGGCCGGTCGCGCCCGCCTCCATCGACATCCGCGCCTTCTCGATGACGCCGTCGTCGCCGGCCTTCTCGCCGCCGGAGAGCAGCACGAGCGAACGGTTGGCGGAGCGGACGACGGAGTTCACGGCCTCCTGCTCGCCGAACTCACGGTCGTACTCCTTCTTGACGCCGTCGCGCTTCGCCGGGTTGGGGAAGTTGACCTTGACGATGTCGGCGCCGAGCTCGCTCGCGGTGCGGGCGGCGTAGTCGATCGCGTAGAACGAGTCCTTGCCGCCCTTGGCGTCGACGGCCAAGCCACGCGGGTACGCCCACACGATGAGCGGGATGCCGTACTTCTCCGCGTCGGCGCGGACCTTGCGGTACTGCTCGAAGTCGGCGGTCTGCGCGGGCGAGCCGACGTACATCGTGTAGCCGACCGCGTCGGCACCGAGGCGGACGGCCTCCGCGACATCGGCGTGCAGCGGCGACAACGCCTCGGCGTCGCTCGGCAGCTCGGTCTTGCCGTTGAGCTTGAGGACGAGCGGGACTTCGCCCGCGTAGTCCCAGTAGAACTTCTCGGCGATGCCGATCTGGATCGCGATGCCGTTGAAGCCGCCCTCGACGGCGAGCTTGACGATGTAGCGCGGGTCGGACGACGTGGGGTTCTCGAAGAAGTCACGCGGGCCGTGCTCGAGTCCCTGGTCGTAGGGCAGGAAGATCGCCGTCCCGTTGCCGAGCCCGTGCTTGAACAGAATGCGGTGCAGGCGGGCCTTCTTGCCGGTGCTCAGCCCGAGCCCGGAGAGTGCGGGACGCAGCGCCATCGTCGTCAGCCTTTCGACCTCGTCGTCGTATGCGGCCGAGTCTCCCACAGCGCCCGACGACGCCGGGCCGGACGCTGGGGCGTGGCGCCAGACATGGCCTAGGGTCGTGCCGTGCCTTTCACCGACCTCGACGCGTACACCGGTCTCGCCCTCTACCTGATCGTCTGGGGGATCGTGTACGTCGAGTCGGGCCTGCTCGTCGGGTTCTTCCTGCCGGGCGATACGCTGCTCGTCGCGGCGGGCATCCTCTGCGCCGGCGACAACCCGCACGCGAACATCGCGCTGCTCTGCGCGGGCACCGCGCTCGCCGCGATCCTCGGCGACAGCACCGGGTACACGATCGGCCGCCGGGCCGGCCGGCCGTTGCTCGAACGCCGTGACGGCCGCGTCCTCAACCAGCACAACCTGCGGCGGGCCACCCAGTTCTACGACCGGTTCGGCTCGCCGACCATCGTCATCGCGCGGGTCGTGCCGATGGTGCGGACGTTCGCGCCGCTCATCGCCGGATGTACCCGGATGCGGTACCGGACGTTCCTCACCTGGAACGTCGTCGGCGGTGTCCTCTGGGGGATCGGCGTCCCGCTTGCGGGCTACGAGCTCGGCGAACGGGCGAAGGGGCTCGACAAGTACGCCGTCGCCGCAGCGGGCGTCATGGTCGTCCTGTCGATCAGTGTCGCGGTCTGGCACTACGTCCGCGCCGGTCGCGCGGTCGTCGCCGACCAGCACGAGGTCCTCGAACACCGTTAGGGTCGGGTTACCACCGACAGGAGGGGCTTGTCATGCCGAAGTTCATGGACGTGCACCGCGGGTTCGAGGGCGTCACGGCGGAGCAGCTGCAGGCCGCGCACGACGCGGACCTGAAGATCGAGGGCGAAGAGGGCGTGCACTTCGAGCGCGCCTGGCTCGACCCGAAGAGCGGCCACGTGTTCTGCCTGTCCTCGGGGCCGTCGGCAGAGGCCGTCCAGCGCGTCCACGAGCGCGCCGGTCACCCGGCCGACGAGATCCACGCGATCGAGGTCGAAGTCTAGGGCGTGTCTGACGGATCATGGCCGTCGCGAGCGGCGAGCCGGGGCGTGCGTCGCAAGGCGGACGAGTCGCCGAT
>CBQZLL010000110.1:0-9528 GCA_967749945.1 uncultured Frankiaceae bacterium | reverse complement strand
CACGGCCAGCGGTACCGCCGCCGTGCTTCGGGTAGTAGCGGGTGCCGGTGACCAGAGGTGCGTCCGAGGGCAGCGCCCTCCGCATCCCGTCATCGAGGGTGCGCTTGCAGTTGAGGACGGCCCCGTTGAGGTTGCAGAGCCGGTCGAAGTCGCGGGCCATCCCAGCGGCGACGATCTTGTCGACGTAGCGGCGCGCCTCGGCCTCGGTGACGGGTGGGGTCATGCGAGTCCACCTCCACCACCCTCCGCCTATGACGATCAGGAGGAGGACACCGAGGCCGAGGACGCGGCGCTTCATGGACGTGGGTTCCTAATCGGCGTCGTAGTCAACGATGTCGTGAGGCACGTAGCCGTTCGGGACGCTCGTCGCGATGAACATCGCGGTCTCGCGTTCGTGGCGGTTGACGGTACCTCGCCAGCGGTTCGCGAAGTCGGCCGGCTCCTGGCCCTTGGCGATGTCCCACTGTTCGCAGACGGTGCCGGACTGCTCGATGTACGCGGCGTTGATGTTCACGCCGACCATCGTGGTCGTGCAGTGCCCGGCGTCCTGGTCCGACTTCGGGCTCCAGTCCTCCCAGTCCTGGTCGGGCGTGCCCTTCTCGCGCCAGGACTGAACCTCTAGCGAGTCGAGGTCCCACACGCTCTTGCTCTTGCCGGTGCCGTACTGGGTGAGCGCGTAGGTGTCGCGGTTCCCGTCGCCGTCGTTCGTCCGGTGGAACCATTTGTAGCAAGGGCCGACTCCTCGACACCCTCGCGCCCGCCGGTAACCCGGACGCAGAGGGTCCGTTCTTCCAGAAGGTCCCGAAGCCAAGACGGTGAAGAACCGGGTCCACCTGAACCTCATGGCGCAGTGGCGGCACCGCCCCTTGGCACTTTCCGCTCAAGGCGTTACGCCGTTCGGCCGATGCCGAATGACAGGGTCGAGGGGTCTGGGGTGTGTATGGCCGGACGGGCGCTGCCCGAGGGCGCGGTCGCTGCGCTCCGCGATGCGTTCGCGGGCGAGGTCGCGACGCGGCTCCCCGGCATGCGGTCGGCGTGTGCCGAGGTCCTCACGACCGGCGCGGCCGAGGCCGCGCGCACGCTCCTCACCCACGCGCACACCCTGGCGAGCAGCGCCGCGATCCTCGGCGAGTCGCTCGCCTCGCGGCACGCGCGGCACTGCGAGGAGCTGCTCGCCGACGCGCTCCGCGACGACGGCGACGCGGTGTCCCGTGAGGTCGCGGCCGCCGCGGCGGCCGAGGTCGAGGCCGTCTCGTTGCTGCTCGCGCCGTGGCTGACCGGGATGGCCTGATGGCCGCGCCGCAGCTCGAACGCCAGCCCGCCTCGCTGCTGCTCGTCGACGACTCGCCGGTGCAGCGGCGGTTCCTGCGTGGCGCGTTGGAGTCCTGTCCGGAGTTCACCATCGCGGGCGAGGCTCGGGACGGCCGGGAGGCCGTCGCGATGGTCGAACGCCTCCGCCCCTCCGCCGTTCTCATGGACCTCGACCTACCGGTCATGAACGGCATCGAGGCGATCGAACGCATCATGGCCACCCGCCCCACGCCGATCGTCGTGTACTCGGCGTTCGTCGACGGCGAGAACTCCACCAACGCCATCGAGGCACTCGCCGCCGGTGCCGTCGACGTCGTCGCCAAGCCGCAGTGGGGCGAGGGCGGGAAGCTCGACGCGTACGCCGACGAGCTGCGCCGCCGGATGAAGGTCGCCGCCCGGGTGAAGGTCATCACGCACCCGCGCGGGCGGCTCCGTACGACCGCGCCGGCATCGCTCGCGCGGGTGCCGCGGGTCAAGCAGGACGGCCTCCCGCGCAACGCCGTCGGCGCCGCGGCCGTCGCCACCGCGACCGCGCGCCGGCCCGGTACCGTCCGGCTCGTCGCGGTCGGCGCGTCGACCGGTGGGCCGCAGGCGCTGGCCACGGTGCTCGGTGCGCTCCCCGAGGGATTCGGGCCGGCGGTGCTCGTCGTGCAGCACATGGCGGACGGATTCATCCCCGGGCTGGTCTCGTGGCTCGACCAGCTCTGCGCGCTGCCCGTCGTGATGGGCGCGACGGGCCGCCGGCTCGCGCCCGGCACGGTGACCGTCGCGCCGAGCGGCCTCAACCTGCTCGTCCGCGACCACCTCCGCGTCGTCTGCGAGCCGGCGCCGGAACGGCAGTTCCACGTGCCGGGCATCGACGCGTCGTTCAAGAGCGTCGCCGACGCGGTCGGCGCCGAGGCGATAGGAGTGGTGCTCACCGGGATGGGCCGCGACGGCGCGGCCGGGCTCAAGGTGATGCGCGACCGCGGCGCGGTGACGATCGGCCAGGACGAGGCGACGTCGGCGGTGTACGGGATGCCGGCGGCGGCGTACGTCGCGGGTGCCGTCGAGCACCAGCTCCCGCTGACCGAGATCGCGCCGCTGATCCTCGACCTCCTCCGGGAGGAGCCGTGAGGATCGCGCTGTCCGCCACCGACTTCGAACGCGTCCGCAGTCTGCTCGGCACCTCGGCCGGGCTCGTCTTCGACGAGTGCCGGCGGGACTCGCTCGCGTACTCGGTCGGCGAGCGGATCTCGGCGTGCGGCGTCGCGAACGTCGACGACTATCTGGCCCTCGTCTCGTCCCCGCGTGGGGTCGAGGAGCTGCAGGCGCTGCTCAACGAGGTCACGATCCAGGAGACCCACTTCTTCCGTAACCCGCCGCAGTTCCGCGCATTGCGCCAGCACGTGCTGCCGCAGCTCGTCCGCCGCGCGGCGGCCACGGACGACCGGCGGATGCGGATCTGGAGCGCGGGCTGCTCGACCGGCGAGGAGGCGTACAGCCTCGCCATGCTGGTCCGCGAGGCGCTGCCGCTGCTCGACGGGTGGGACGTCAAGATCCTCGCGACCGACGTGTCGACCCGCGCACTGGAGGTGGCGCGGACCGGCCGCTACGGCGAGCGGTCGCTGCTTGCCGCGCCGGCCGAGGACGTCGCGCGGTGGTTCGTCCGCACCGGCGACGAGTACGTCGTCCGGCCTGAGGTCCGCGAGCTCGTGGAGTTCCGCCACCACAACCTGGTCACCGAGCCCGTGCCGCTCGACGAGCCGGTCGACCTGCTGCTCTGCCGCAACGTCACGATCTACTTCGGCCGCGATACGACCCGGCGGCTGATGGGCGCGTTCCACCACGCGCTGGCCGGCGGCGGGTACCTGTTCCTCGGGCACTCCGAGACGCTGTGGCAGGTCGACGACCGGTTCCGGCTGGTGACGTTGGGCGACGCGTTCGTCTACCGGAAGGACGTGCCGGGCGAGGAGCGCCGGACCGTGTTGCCGGATCGGCGCACCGGCTCGGACGGGCTGCCCGAGGGCGGCGACCGGCGCGTTGCGAACCGTCGTGCCTCGCGGTGGGATGCGTTGACCAGGGCGCGCACGCTGCCGTTCCCGCGCCGGGTCTACGAGGCCGCGCCGCCGTTGCCCGAGCCGGTGGACCCGGTCGTCGAGGTGCGCGCCGCGTTGCACGCGGGCCGCTATGCCGAAGCCGCCGCGCTCGCGACCGCGGTGAGCGTCGCGGAGCCGTTGCGCGCGGATGCGTACTACCTGCACGGCCTCGCGCTCGCCAACCAGGGCCTCGACGCCGAGGCGCTCGTCGAGCTGCGCAAGGCCGTCTACGTCGACCCGCTCGCCGGGTTCGCGCACTTCCTTCTCGCGGGGGTGCTCGCGCGGCTCGGGGACGCGCCGGGCGCGGCGCGGTCGTACCGGGCGGCTGCCGAGTCGCTCGGCCGCAGCTCCGACGACCACATCGCCACCGAGCTCGGAGGGCGTACCGTCGGCGAGCTGGTCGAGCTGTGCCGCGACCTGGCCGGCGAACGGAGAGCGTGATGGGCGACTACGTGACGTTCCGGCTCGACGGGCGCGACCTCGCGACCCGGATCGAGCTGGTGCGCGAGGTGGTCAGGCTCGGCGACCTCGTGACGCTGCCGGGCATGGTCGCCCCGCTGGCCGGTGTGCTCGACCTGCGTGGCACGTCGTTGCCTGTCGTCGACGTACGGCTCGCGCCCGGCGGGCCGGGGGATGTCCTGGTGCTCCAGGACGGGGATCGCACGTACGGCTTCGTCTGCGACGCGGTCGCCGCGGTCGTCGGCTCGGAGACCCTGGTGCCCGAGGAGTCGCACCTGCGCGCGGCGTTGCCGGAATACGTCGAGGGCGTCTTGCGTGGTGTAGCCGGCCCGGTGTTCCTCGTCGACGTACTGCGCATGTCGGACGGCGCCGAGCTCCCGGTGTCCTAACCGCTCGGGTGCGGCAACGGCGGCGCGGGCATGTTCCCCGCGCGGTAGAGAGCGACGATGCCCTCGTCCCAGTGCTGGTTCGCGGTGCCGACGGCGAGCCGGTATGTCACGCGCAGCCCCGAGGTGCGCGAGTCGAGCCAGTCGAGGAGTGCACTGAGCGCGAGGTCGTAGTCGGTCGAGGCGCTGCTCAGCTTGGCCATACCGCGCCGCGCGGACGGCGGGGCGTGGACGACGAGGTCGATGCTGCTCGCGGCGTGCAACGCCTTCGTCGTCGACCTCATCGCGCCCCGAAGCTCATCGTCGGTGACCCGGCCCTTCGCCCAGTTGACGAGCGTGCCCTGCAGGCTCACGAGGGCGGCGTTCGCGGCGCGCACCGTCGGGTCGACGGCCTTGACGTACGCCGCCGCCGCTCCCGGCGTCTCGGGCGTGTCGCCGAGCTGGTCCGTCGCGAGCGTGTCGAAGTCCGGCATGGCCGGAATGAAGTCCGGTGGGCGGCCGTTGCGGAACGCCTTGGCGATCCGCAACGGGTCACTCTCCCCGGCGAGGGCCCACCGTAGTCCGGCGAACGTGAGGCCGAGCATCGCCACCGCAGTGACGGCCGCGGTCACCTTGACCTTGCCGGACAACAGCGGCTGCTTCGGGCTGTGCAGCGTGACGGACGGAGCGGCGTACGCGTCCGCCGCGTACGGCGTCCGCGCCGCGGGCGGCGGGGTGAAGAAGAAATCGTCGCCGTGGGTGGCGACCGGGGCGCTGACCGCCGCCGCGACGGGCGCGGCGACGGGCACCGCGTCCTCGAACGGCAGGAAGCACGTGAGGCAGCAGGGCGCGCCGGGAGTCACGCGCGCGGTGCAGTGCGGGCAGTTCGTCGGCGGCATGGGACCTGACCTCCCCTGGGTGACACTGGATGTGTCGACGTCGAGGGGTGTCCGCTTTAGGCCGTTTGGGTGACTTCGGGCTCAGACGTAGCGTTCGAGGATCGACGACTCGGCGAGGCGGGACAGGCCCTCTCGGACGGTCTTCGCCCGGGTCTCGCCGACGCCCTCGACGGCCTGGAGGTCGTCGACGTTCGCGGCGAGCAGCTTCTGCAAGGACGCGAAGTGCTCGACCAGGCGGTCGACCACCATCCGGGGGAGGCGCGGCACCTTCGCGAGGAGGCGGTAGCCGCGCGGGCTCAACGGTGTCTCCAGCGCCTCGGCGCCGGACGCGAAGCCGACGACTCGCGCGAGGACCGTGGGGTCGAGCATGTCCTCGGGGCTGACCTGGTCGAGGTCGGCGAGGATCTCCCAGACGTCCCTCGCCTTGCGGCCGGTCGGCGCGTAGTCGCGGACGACGAGCTCGCGGTCGACCTCGACGCCGGCCATCAGCTCGTCGAGCTGCAGGCTCATGAGGCGGCCGTCGACGCCGAGCTCGACGACGTAGCCGTCGATCTCGCGGGCGATCCGCCGCACCATTTCGATCCGCTGGCTCACCGCGACGACGTCGCGCACCGTGACGAGATCCTCGACCTCGAGCGCGGACAGCGTGCCGGCGACCTCGTCGAGGCGGAGCTTGTAGCGTTCCAACGTCGCGAGCGCCTGGTTGGCGCGGGAGAGGATCGCGGCGCCCTGGTCGAGGACGTGGCGGCGGCCGTCGACGTACAGCGCGATGATCTGCATCGACTGGCTGACGCTGATGACCGGGTACCCGGTCTGCTTCGCGACGCGCTCGGCGGTGCGGTGCCGGGTGCCGGACTCCTCGGTCGCGATCGTCGGGTCGGGCACGAGGTGCACCGCCGCGCGGACGATCTTGCCGAGGTCGTCGGAGAGGACGACCGCGCCGTCCATCTTCGCCAGCTCGCGCAACCGCGTGGACGAGAAGTCGACGTCGAGCGCGAACCCGCCCGTGCACAACGACTCCACGAGCTTGCTGTAGCCGAGGACGATGAGCGCGCCGGTGTTGCCGCGGAGGATGCGTTCGAGGCCGTCGCGCAACGGCGTGCCGGGGGCTACCGCGGCCAGGGTGGTGAGGAGCAGCTCGTCACGGTCGGGGGCGGGCACCGCGCTCCTCCGCTGGTCGACGGCAGCCAGCCCCGCGCGCTGCGGTGCCGGCATCTCCGGTAAGGGTACGGCGACCATCGCCCGGTATGACGCCGTCGCGTCCCGGAAGGTTGCACGCGTCGCGGGTTCAGCGCGTTCAGTGCGCCGCGTCGAGGGCCCGGCCGAGGGTGTCCACCTCCGTCACGGTCAGGCCGGCGGGCGCCGTAGCGCCGCTCCCGGCGGGGACGAGGGCACGGGTGAAGCCGAGTCGCGCCGCCTCGGAGAGCCGGCGCCCGACCGCGCCGACCCGGCGTACGTCGCCCGCGAGGCCGACCTCCCCGATCGCGACGAGGCCACCGGGGCCGGCCAGGTTGGTCTTCGCGCCGGCCAGCGCGAGCGCGAGCGCGAGGTCGACCGCGGGCTCCTGGAGCCGTACGCCGCCGACCGTCGACGCGTAGACGTCGTGCTCCTTGAGAACGCAGCCGGCGCGGCGTTCGAGGACGGCGAGCAGCATCGCGAGCCGGTTGGCGTCGAGACCGCTCGCGGTCCGCCGCGGGTAGCCCGCCGTGCTCGGGACGGCGAGCGCCTGGACCTCGGCGACGAGCGGGCGGCGCCCCTCGACCGAGATCGTCACGCAGGTCCCCGGCACGGGCTCCGCGCGGTGCGACAGGAACAGCCCCGACGGGTCGGGTAGCCCGACGATGCCCGCGTCGCCGAGCTCGAAGCAGCCGACCTCGTCCGCGGGACCGAACCGGTTCTTCACCGCACGGACGAGACGTAGGGATGCGTGCCGGTCGCCCTCGAAGTGCAGGACGACGTCGACGAGGTGTTCGAGGACGCGCGGGCCGGCGATGCCGCCGTCCTTGGTGACGTGGCCGACGATGACCGTGGCGATGCCGCGTTCCTTGGCGACCTTGATGATCGCGGCCGCGCACTCGCGGACCTGGGTGACGCCGCCCGCGCCGCCGTCGACCTCGGGATGGGCGACGGTCTGGATCGAGTCGACGACGAGCAACGTCGGCGCCACCGCCTCGACGTGGCCGAGCAGCGCGCCGAGGTCGGTCTCGGCGGCGAGGTAGAGATCGGCGGACAGCGCGGCCGTACGGCCCGCGCGCAGGCGCACCTGCGACGTGGACTCCTCGCCCGACACGATGAGCGCGCGCGAGCCTGGCGCGGCCCAGCGGTGCGCGACCTCCAGGAGCAGCGTCGACTTCCCCACGCCAGGCTCACCCGCGAGGAGGCAGACCGCGCCGGGGACCAGACCGCCGCCGAGGACACGGTCCAGCTCGGCGACACCGGTCGGCCGGACCGCCGCCGCCGTCACGTCGACCTCGCCGATCGGCAGCGCCGGCGCCGTGACCGGACCGGCGCGCACGGCCCGCATCAGGGCCGCGCCGACTTCGCTCACCGAGCCCCATGCCTGGCACTCCGCGCAACGGCCGACCCAGCGCGGTGCCGTCTGGCCGCACTCGGTGCAGCGGTACGCCGGCCGGGCGGCCGTCCTCGATGCCATGGGCAGCACGGTATTGGCGGGGTGTGACAGAACGGGTGGCGGCGCGCCGATCAGGCCAGCCGCGAACCCTGCGCGAGGAGCAGCGCTACGGCGAGCAGCGCGGCCGTGAGGGTGAGCGTCCAGGCGGCTCTTTCCCGCCCTGTGGCAGCGGTCGCGACGACGCCGGCGACCGCAGCGACCTGCGCGACGACGAGGGCGACCGGGCTGCGACCCGGCGGCGCGGTGGCGAGCAGCGCGCCCGCCGCGACAAGGGCTACGGCGCCGGTGACGAGCGAGGGCGTACGGCCGATCCGTTGCGGCAGGCCGATGACGCCGAGGCGCACGTCGTCGACCTGGTCCGGCAGCGTGTTGACGAAGTGCGCGCCGACCCCGAGCAAGGCCGCCGCGACCGGTGCCCACCACGGCGGCGCCGGGTGACCCGGCAGGCCGTACGTGACGAAGTACGGCAGCGACCCGAAGGAGAGCGCGAACGGCAGCGGCGACGCGACCGTGCGCTTGAGCACGGCGTTGTACGCGCCCGCGCTGGCGACCGCGCCGAGGTGAACCGCGCCGGCGAGGAGACCGTTCGCGAACGAGAGGGGGACGCAGAGCGCGAGGGTGACGAGGGCCGCGCGGCCGACGGCGGCCGCGGTGACCTCGCCCGCGGCGATCGGCTTGTCGGTACGGCCCGCGGCGGTGTCGCGGTCGCGGTCGAGCCAGTCGTTGCTCCAGCCCACGTAGAGCTGGCCCGAGAGCAGCGCCGCGGCCACCCAGACCGCGCCCGCGCCGCGGCCCGCCGACACCGCGAGCGCGGTCGTCATCGCGGTCACCGCGACGGCCGGTTGCAGGTGGCTCGCGCGCAGTAGGGCGATCATCGGCGGCAGTCTGCCAGGATGCTGTCCGTGCCCGTATTGACCCGTCCACGCAACGACCCCGGGCAGTACGACGACCTGGCCGCCGAGTGGTGGCGGCCGCGCGGGGCGTTCGAGCCGTTGCACTGGCTCGCCAAGGCGCGGGCGCAACTCATCCCGCCGGGCACCGGCGTGCTGCTGGACGTCGCGTGCGGCGGCGGGCTGCTGGCGCCGCACGTCACCGGCTACCGGCACGTCGGTGTCGACATCGGCGCGTCAGCGGTACGCATCGCGCGCGAGCACGGCGTGCACACCGCGCAAGGCGACGTGCTGCGGTTGCCGGTCCGCGACGCGGCGGCGGACGTCGTCGTCGCGGGCGAGGTGTTCGAGCACGTCCGCGACCTCGACACGATGGTCGCCGAGATCGCGCGGGTACTGAAGCCCGGCGGCACGCTCGTCTGCGACACGCTCGCCGACACGCGCCTCTGCAAGATGCTGCTGGTCTCGCTCGGGGAGCGGCTTCCGTTCGTACCGGCCGGCATCCACGACCCCGACCTGTTCGTCGACCCGGTACGGCTGCAACGGATCTGCGCCGATCACGGTATCGCGTTGAAGGTGCGCGGGCTGCGGCCGTCGCTGACTCTCAGGGGAGAGGTGCGGATGGTGCCGATGCGGTGGACGGGCGTGGTGTACCAGGGCATCGGGGTGAAGCGGTGATCGGCGACCTGGCTCTTGCGTTCGCCGACCGCGCCGAGCAGCACGACCGCGAGGCGACGTTCCCGAAGGCCGACTTCGACGACCTGCGCGCGGCCGGGCTACTCGGCCTGATGGTCCCGGAACGCCTGGGCGGCAAGGGTTGCGGCTTCCTCGACTACACGCGCGTGGCCGTCGAGATCGCGGCCGGCAGCGCCGCCACTGCGCTCGTCTACAACA
>CBQZLL010000109.1:0-9550 GCA_967749945.1 uncultured Frankiaceae bacterium | reverse complement strand
AGGCGGCGGCCGCCGAGCTGCGCCGGGCCGCGCGCGCGGGGGACCTGGACGCCGCGGCGGTCGACGCGGTGCTCGCGGCCGCGGGGCACCCGGCGCAGCGCCGCCCGAGCGCGCCCGCGGGCCTCACGCCGCGCGAGGTCGAGGTGCTCGTGCTCGCCGCGCGCGGGCGTACGACGCGCGCGGTGGCCAGCGCGCTCGGCATCGCGCCGAAGACGGCCGGCAACCACATCGAGCGCATCTACCAGAAGATCGGCGTGTCGAGCCGCGCCGAGGCGGCGATGTTCGCCATGCAGCACGGCCTGCTGCCGGACGCGCCGCCGTAGGGACAACTCCTCATGGCAACGCGACCGCCGGACCGTAGCGTCAGGGCATCGTGAAAGGAGATGCCATGACCCTCGTGGCCAAGAACTTCGACCGCCCCGACGAGACGCTCAAGATGCCCAGCGGCAACGGCGAGGGCGCGCTGCTCGACGTCGGCGGGATGACCGTGGTCCGGGGCGAGCTGCAGCCCGGCTGGCGCTGGTCGAACGACCTGCGGGAGCTCGCCGGCACCGCGAGCTGCGCGGTCAAGCACACCGGCCTGATGCTCGACGGCTGCCTGCACGTCGAAATGGACGACGGTACGGCGCTCGACCTGGTCGCCGGTGACGTCTACGTCATTCCGCCCGGTCACGATGCCTGGGTCGTCGGCGACGCACCAGTACGTTCCGTCGACTGGTCGACCACCAATGTCGAGTTCAGCGACATCGTCCGCCGCGCCCCGCAGTAACGGGCCCGGCACGACACGAAACGGCCGCCTCGCGCGAATCGCGCTGGCGGCCGTGTCGTGCTGTGGTACGCCCGACGGGAATCGAACCCGCATCCTCCGGTTTTCTAGACCGAGACTCTTAGGAAAAGAGGCTTCGAGGTCTCTGACTGCGACTCGCCACACCGAGGTGTGACTCCCGGGCCGATCAGTAGCCGTCGCTACCGACGTTGTGTCCTGGCTCGCCTGCACGCGAGCCAAGGGTTCCGCTTCCGGCCCCTTGCCGCCGTCTCCTCCGCTAGACCGCTCCTCCGTGACCATTGAGCTACGGGCGCATGGGACGAGGAAGCAACTCCCTGGTGGGATCCCCTCCCCGTGCTGCGATGCAGGCTAGCAACTCGGGCAGAGGGTGACAAGGGCGACTTTTCACCCACAAAAAGGCGTAAAACGGGCTAGACCACCCCATACCACCCACAGTACCGTGCAGCCTCCGGGTTGCCCGGGGGGGCTCTCCGCAAGGGTGGCGCCCCTGCGCGACGACATAGTTCGTCCGCCGTAGGTGGGGGTTCATGACGGCCGCATGGCTCGCACGTCGGTGCCGGATCGCCCGGTGCGCATTCGCGCATCCGGACTCGGATCGATTGCCTCGCGAGGAGGTGAACTACCATGGCTAAGACCATCGTGAAGCTGAGCCTCGCGGCGATGCCGTTGCTCACCCTCATGCCGATGGCCCCGGCGCACGCTGCTGAGGTCAAGGGCGCGATCACCTGTGTGACAGCGGTTTCTACACTCGTCTCTACAGTCTCTACAACAACAGGTGTGTCTACAACAATTGGCGACACACTCTGCACAGGGACAGGGACAGGCAGCCTGTAAGGCTCGCCTGTCTTTTGTTTCCGCGTGGGTGACCACCCTGCACGTCCTGCACCGGCGCTTCGGCGCTGACCCGGTCACCGCGCACCAACCCTGCACGTCCTGCACGAAGCCGGACGCTCCTGGCAGCCCGTACTTCCAGCGGAGCTGCCAGGAGTGCCGGCCTCGCCTCACGCCACTTTCCGGGGAGACGACCGTCACATGGACATCAACACCGCCGAGCGCGAACGTCCGGCCGCCGCGCCGGGCGCGCGTAAGGGACGCGGCTGGACGGCTCGCGCGAACACGATCGCGACGGTCCTGCTCGCCATCAGCTCCACGGTGACCGTGGTCGTCGCCCTCACGTACGGCGGCGACGCCGGGATGTCCCTCGCCAAGAAGACCGGCCTGGTCCCGGCCGCGCAGGCGAAGCCCGCGCCCGAGCTGGCCGGCATCACGCACTGGCTCAACTCGGAGCCGGTGACGATGTCCAGCCTGCGGGGCAAGGTCGTCCTCGTCGACTTCTGGAAGTACACGTGCCTCAACTGCCGGCACGAGATGCCGTTCCTCGCGAAGCTGCACGACACGTACGCGCAGCGCGGGCTCGTCGTCCTCGGCGTGCACTCGCCGGAGTTCGAGTTCGAGAAGGCGCCGGCGAACGTCGCGCGCGGCGCCAAGGAGCTGCACGTCACGTGGCCGGTCGCGGAGGACCCCAACCGCACGACGTGGGACGCGTTCCGGGCGCAGTACTGGCCCAGCGCCTTCCTGGTCGACCGCGCGGGCCGGTTGCGCTACCTCGCGATCGGCCAGTCCGACCAGGCGAAGACCGAGGACGCGCTGCGCGAGCTGCTCGCTGACGGTGGCGACCCCGGCAGCACCCGCGCCGTCGCGCCCGGTACGCCGACCGGCGACCAGTCGGTGACCGCGCCCGGCCTGACGCACGAGCTCTTCCTCGCCGGGGCGCGCGCCGCGACCGCGGTGCCCGGCGGTGTCGTCGCCGACGGTGCGACCGTCGACCGTGACGACGCCGGGGACACGGCCGACGCCGTCTACCTCCACGGCCGCTTCACCGCCACGGTGGACTACCTCGCGTCGGCAGCGCCGGGCGCGCGGCTCGACCTGCGTTACCGGGCCCGCGACGTCTACGCACTTGTCGAGGGACCCGATGGGTCGGCCGCCGAGGTCGAGGTGCTCCTCGACGGCAAGCCGGTGCCCGCCGACCGTCGCGGTCCCGACCTCCGGGTCGGCACCGACGGCCACACGTTCCTCCGGCTCGACGTCGACGACATCCACCACCTCGTGACGGGCCCCGCGCTCGCCGAGGGGCGGCTGGCCTTCGTCGCGCGCACCGCCGGCGTCCGTTTCTTCGTCCTCAAGTTCCGGGCGTGACCTGATGCTGCTCTCGGTCGTCGTCGCGTTCGGTGCGGGTGTCGTGTCGTTCCTCGCGCCGTGCACCGTCCCGCTGCTGCCCGCGTACGTCGGCGTCCTCTCCGGCGCGGGCCGCGGCGTGGCCGAGGACGAGCAGCGGCGCCAGCTCTTCACCGGCTCGCTGCTCTACGTCGTGGGCTTCAGCGTGGTCTTCGTCGCGCTCGGCCTGGCAGTCGGCGGCGCTGGCCGGGCGATCCGCGAGCCGGGTGGCGCGACGCAGCGCGTCGGCGGCGTCGTCGTCCTGCTCTTCGCGGCGCTGCTGCTGCTCGACGGCCGGTCCGGGTTGTTCACCCGGCTCACGACCGGCGGTGCCTGGGTCGGCTCGGCGCGGGCGAAGCTCGCCGCGTCGGGCTCGACGTTCGCGCCGCTGCTGCTCGGCATGGTCTTCGCGACCGCGTTCACGCCCTGTGTCGGACCGTTCCTCGGCGCGGTCCTGACGCTCGGCGCGATCGAGGGCGCGAGCCTCCGGTCGGGCGTTCTGCTCGGCGCGTACTCGCTCGGGCTCGGCGTGCCGTTCGTGCTCGCCGCGCTGAGCGTCGCGTCGTCACCAAGGCTGGCGCGGACCCTTGTCCGGCTGACGCGCCCGATGAACCTGATCGGCGGGGGGCTACTTGCCGTTCTGGGTCTCTTGCTCGTGTCGGGGAAGTACGGCGTGTTCGCCGGATGGCTCGTCCAGACGTTGCCGTTCCCGGCGACCTGAGAAGCGCCACACACTGAAGGGGTGGGATCGACGCGCTATGAGCACTCTTACCGCACTTGTCGTCTCGGCGTACGAGGCCGAGCTCCAGCCGCTAGCCGCCGCGTCGCTCGCCGCCTCACTAGCCCATGCCGGCTTCGAGGTCTCGGCCTGGGACGCGCACATCTTCCCGGACGCGCGTCCGGAGGGTGAGTTCGACCTCGTCATGCTCTGCGTGCCCCTGTTCGAGGGGCTGGAGCGCGGCCTGACGCTGGCCGGGACCTACGCGCCGACCCGCGCCGTCGTCCTCGCCTGCGGGCAGTACGCGAAGCTGTTCCCGAACGACTTTGCCCGCGTCTGCGACGGCGTCGTCATGGAGGAGCCCGAGCAGCTCGTCGACGACCTGGCCCGCGTCTTTGCCGGGTCGGTCGAGCTCGCCGCGGTGCCCGGCATCAAGACCGCGACGTCGTACGTCGGGCGCCCGCGGTCACGCGACACGCAGTGGTTCCGGCCGCGTCGCGAACTGCTGCCGTCGATCTGGGAGTACGCCGGCCACGACAGCAAGTGGGGCCTGCTCGGCAACATCGAGGCGACCCGCGGCTGCCACCACCGCTGCGCGTACTGCTCGGTGTACGCCGCGACCGGCGTCCGCGTGACGCCGCTCGCGCAGGACGTCGTCGTCGAGGACGCCTGCCAGGTGTCGGACCAGGGCGCGACGCACATGGCGTTCGTCGACGCCGAGTTCTTCAGCATCCGCCGGCACAGCGGCGAGATCCTCAAGCGGATCGCGGCCGAGGTCGGGCCGGTGACGTTCGAGTTCACGACCCGCTTCGACCACATCCTCGAGTTCACCGACGAGATCGAGGAGCTGACCAAGCACGGCCTCAAGAGCATCACGTCGGCGCTGGAGTTCCCGTCGGACACCGTGCTCACCGCACTCGACAAGGGCATCGACACGGCGTTGACGAAGCGCGCGATCAAGGTCGCGCACGACCTCGGCATCGAGCTGGCGCCGACGTTCATCCCGTTCACGCCATGGGTGACGTACGACGAGCTGCTGCGCTTCGACGACTTCCTCGAGGAGACCGGCCTCACCGAGCGGATCACGCCGACCGGCCGCCAGACGCGGCTGTACCTCTACAAGGGCTCGCCGCTGCTCGGCAGCCCGCACATGGCGGGCGTCGACCTCATCGACCAGGGCTACCTCTACGACTGGCGGCACTCCGACCCGCGGGTCGACGAGCTGTGGGCCGAGCTGCGCGAGCAGGCCGACTCGGCGGGACAGTCCCGCTGTTGCGTTCGCTGCTGAGGGGGGAGGGACGCGCAGATGACGCAGGTGACGTTCGGCACGACCGGTGTCGAGGAACGATCGCCCTGGCTCGACGTGGCCGACGCCGCGGGCTCGACGCCGTTCGTCGAGCTCGCGGGCGGCGGCGAAGCCGTGCTCCCGGCGTACGTCGTCGAGCCTGGCACCGCGACGGGTCCGCACGCGCGGGTCCTGGCAGCGGCGGAGGCCGCGGTGTGCTGCGCTCCCGGCGAGTGTGGTCCGGACGGCATGACGGCGGCCGCCGGCGCGCCGGTGCTGCTGCTCGGCGCGCCGGGGTGGACCGGCGGCTGGGTGACGGAGGTGAGCGGCGCGCCCGACGGCGACGTGATCGACGCGCTCGTGGGACAGGCGGTCGCGCACGCGTTCGGCGCGGGTGCGCGGATCGTCGCGCCGGGCTGTACGTCTCGGGCGGGCGGCGAGCGGCTCGAACAAGCACTCGTCGCGGCGGGCGCGACGGCCCAGCAGCTCGGCTACGACGACTACGTCGCCATCGATGCGGCACTGCCGCCCGCGGTACCGCGGCGGCACGACCGCGACCTCGCGGCCGCCGCCGACGCGGGCATCGTCATCCGTCGGCTCGACGCGACCGAGGTCGAGGCGTACCGGCCGCGGTTCGCGGAGCTGTCGGCCGCGGTCGAGGGCACCGACGCGGGCGGCGACCAGGGCGGCGACGCGGTGCTGTGGTGGGGCGCGTTCGCCGGTGCCGACCTGCGCGGGTACTGCGCGGCGCTGCCGTTCGGCGACGCGCTCTGGCTCGGGTCGCGCGGTTTCGCGCCGGACCTGCACGGATTCAACGTCGGCGCGTACTTCGCGCTGACCCACCACGCCGTCGTCGACGCCGCCGCGGCGCTCGGCTACCGCCGCGTCGAGTTCGGCGGCGGTGCGCACTACGCGCGCATCGTGCGCGGCTGTTCGTCCCGACCGGTGCGCGCCTGCACCCTCGACCCGGAGGTCCCCTGACATGGCCCGCCTCATCCTCGTCGGCGGCTTCCTCGGCGCCGGGAAGACGACCACCTTGCTGCGCGCCGTGGAGACGTTGCGCGCGGCCGGCCACCGGCCCGCGCTCATCACGAACGACCAGGGCGAGGACCTCGTCGACACGGCGTTCGCCCGGGCGACCGGCGTCGACGTCGCGGAGGTCACGTCGGGCTGCTTCTGCTGCCGCTTCGACGACCTCGCCGAGACGACCGCTCGCGTCATCGACGAGTACGGCGCCGACGTCGTCCTCGCCGAGGCGGTCGGGAGCTGCACCGACCTCACCGCGACCGTGCTGCGGCCGCTCGCCGCGGAGCGTCCCGGTCTGGTCAGCCTCGCGCCGCTGACGGTCGTGGTCGGCGCCGAGCGATACCTCGCGATGCTCGACGACGCGGGACCCGCGCCGGCCGACCCGGTGGCGTACCTGTTCCGCAAGCAGCTCGAAGAGGCGCAGGTCCTCGTGCTGAACAAGACCGACCTGCTCGACGCGGACAGCCTGGAGGAGCTGCGGCACGTCATCGCCGCCGACTTCCCGGCCGCGCGCGTCGTCGAGACCTCGGCCCGGACCGGCGACGGCATCGCCGACCTCACCTCGCTGTGGCTCGCCGACGTCAACGGCTTCCAGCCGCGCGGCATCACGCTCGACATCGACTACGACGTCTATGCCGAGGCCGAGGCCCGGCTGGGCTGGGTCAACGCGTCGGGCGACATCGCCGGGAACGGCGCGGCGTTCAGTCCCGAGGCGTGGATCGACGCGTTCTTCGCCGCGGTGAACCGCCGGGTCGACGAAGCCGGCGCGCTCGTCGGCCACATCAAGGTGCAGGTCAACACCGCGGCGGGCGCGACGAAGGCGAGCCTGGTGAGCCGCGGCGGCTCGCACCAGTACGGCAGCCACGGGTCGCCCTCGGTGTCGACCGGTGCGTTGCTCCTCAACCTGCGCGTCGAGACCGCCCCCGACCAGCTCGAACGCATCGTGCTCGAGTCGGTGGCGTTCGCCGACACGCAGGTCGGCACCACGTCGGGGCTCGCCAACTGGCAGTGCTTCGCCCCGGCTCGCCCGCAGCCGACGCACCGGCTGGCGATCTGATGGTCGAGGTCGCCACCAAGGTCGGCGCATCGGTCGTCGAGGAGTTCGAGCGTCGCGTCGACATCGAACGCAAGCGGGTCGCGGTCCGCGCGTGCGGCGGGACGGCGGACGTGACGTACCTCGAGCTGGACTGCTGGGCGAACGCCATCGCCGCCGACCTGCTCGCGCGGCGCGGCGACAACCCAGAGCCCGTACCGCTGCTGATCGGGTCGGCCGCGCACATGCTCGCGGCGGCGCTCGGCGTGCTGAAGGCTGGCAAGTACTACGTCCCCATCAACCCGGGGCACCCGGCCGCGCGCGTCCAGGGCCTGCTCGACGAGCTGGCCGCCCCCGTGGTGCTCGACGACGACGCGGTCGAGCGCATCGTCGCGAACGCGGGCGCCGCCCGCCGTCCCGGCCTGCGCTTCGACCCGGACCGGATCGCGTACGTCATCTACACCTCCGGCTCGACCGGTCGCCCGCGCGGCGTTGCGATGTCGCGCGGCAACATGCTGCACAACGTCGGCCGCCACAACGCGCTCGGCGTCGGCCGCGCGGACTGCGTGACCCTGCTGACCGCCGACGGGTTCGTCACGTCGGTGTCCAACCCGTACGTCACGTTGCTGCGCGGCGGGACGCTGGCGCCGTTTGCGTTCAAGGACGACGGCGTCGACGGGATGATGGACTGGCTCGCCGCGACGGGCGTCACCGTGTTCTACGGCTTCCCGTCGTTCCTGCGCCAGCTCGCCGCGCTGACCCCGCCGGGCCGCGAGTACCCGGGGATGCGGCTCGTCTACCTCGGTGGCGAGACGGTGCTGCCCGCGGACCTCGCGGCCGCGCGGCGGCTGTTCCCGAAGGCCGGGCTCAGCACCGGCCTCAACTCGACCGAGACCGGGCTCACCTGCCTGCACCTCGTGTCGGCGGGCTCGCCGTTGCCCGACCCGGTGCCGGTCGGCAAGCCGGTTGCGGGTGTCGACGTCGTCGTGCTCGACGACACCGACGAGATCGAGATCCGTAGCGCGCACGTCCGGCCGCGGTACTGGCGGTCCGACGGGTTCGAGGACGTCGCCGACGAGGTCGAGCCTGGCACCTACGCGTTCCGTACCGGCGACCGCGGCCGGATCGGCGACAACGGCGAGGTGTACCACCTCGGCCGGCTCGACGGCATGGTCAAGGTCCGCGGGTTCCGGGTGGAGACCACCGAGGTCGAGGCCGCGATCGCGGCGATCGACGGCGTCACCGACGTGGCGGTCGTGCCGATCGGCGAGGACGCGTCGACCGCCGAACTGCGCGCGTACGTCGTCGGCACCGACCTCACGCCCGCGACGATCCGCGGGGGAGTGGCGACGGCGTTGCCGTCCGCGATGATCCCCGCCAAGGTCGTCGTCCTCGACGCGCTGCCGCGGATGGCTAACGGCAAGATCGACCGCCGCGCGCTCGCGGCGTTCGACGCGCCGGCCGCGGCACCGGCCTCGCGCGTCCCTGGCGCGAAGCCGACGGGGGAGCGCGCCGCCGCCGAGACGCGGGTCGCTGCGATCTGGCGGTCCGTCCTCGACGTCGCCGACGTCAAGGCCGACGACGACTTCTTCGCGCTCGGCGGTACGTCGATCTCCGCGGTCACCGTCATCGCGCGGGTTCGCGCGGACTTGCAGGCACAGCTCCCGCTCGCGGTGCTGTTCGAGACGCCGACGGTGGCCGCAATCGCCGACGCCGCATTGCGACTGCGCCCCGCGGACGCACCGCCGCTGGTGCGGTCCGCGTCCACCGATGTCGAGGTACGGCCGGCCACCGCCGCCGACTGGACCGCCGCGGTCGCGGCGGACGAGGGGTTTGCCGCCGCGACCCTGCGCCACCCGTCCCTCGTGGCGGTCGTCGACGGCGAGGTCGTCGGCGTCGCGTACGCCCGGTCGTGGCAGCCCGGGACCGAGTACGACACGTGCGCCGAGGTCGAGGTCCATGTCGCACCGGACGCGCGGAGGACGGGGATCGGCACCGCGCTGTACGACCGGTTGCTCGGCCTGCTCGACGCGCAGGGCTTCCGGACAACAGTTGCCACGATCGCGTTGCCCGACGACGCCGCCGTGGCGCTGCACGAGTCGTTCGGGTTCCACTGGGCCGGCACGCTCACCGGCGTCGAGACCGTGACACGCACGTCGCACGACGTCGGCCTCTGGTTCCGCGCGGCACCCGGGTCGGTGGGGTGACCGTGGCGTCGACCGACATCTTCCTCGTCCGCGAGCTCATCGCCCTGCAGAAGGCGTCGCCGGACCTCTCGCTCGAGGAACGCCGCGCGCGCTACGACAGCGCGTACCAGTCGTTCGGCGGCGGCACGCCCGGCGATGTCGTCGACGCGGGTGGCTGTCAGGCGGAGTGGGTGCGCGCGCCGCGCGACCGCGCGCATCCGGTCGTCGTGTACTTCCACGGCGGGGCGTTCCCCTACGGGTCGCGGCAGGCGCACCGGCACCTGTCGGGCGCGATCGG
>CBQZLL010000108.1:0-9577 GCA_967749945.1 uncultured Frankiaceae bacterium | reverse complement strand
TTCCCAGGGCGCGGGGCCCCCCCGGTGGGGTGGGGGGGGGGGGGGGGGGCCCCCCGTGTCTCGTACATGCGGAATGCGGCGACGACGCCGGACGCCGCCGTGAGCGCGGCGACCGCCCACACGGACGCCCGCAGGCCGTACGCGTCGGCAAGGATGCCCGACAGCAGCGCCCCGACGGCGAATCCGGCGTCCCGCCAGAGCCGGTAGACGCCGACGGAGCGCGCCCGCCAGGCGGGGTGCGCGACGTCGCCGACGGCGGCGAGCAGCGTGGGATAGACGAGCGCGGTGCCCGTGCCGAGCAACACCGCGGCGACCGCCCACACCGCGAACGCATCGCCGATCGCGACGAGCGCGATCGCCGCGGCCTGCAACCACATGCCGCCGACGACGAGCGGCTTTCGCCCGGCGCGGTCGGACCAGGCACCGGTGACGAGCTGTCCTGCGCCCCACACCGCGGGGTAGAGCGCGGCGAGGACACCGATGCGCGCGACGGACAGGCCGCTCGTGGCGTAGAGCAGCGGGAACACGCCCCAGGCGAGGCCGTCGTTGAGGTTGTTCACGAGCCCGGCCTGGCTGGCTGCGGACAGCGCCTTCTCGCGGAAGGTCGTGAGGACGAACACCTCACGGGTGGTGAGGCCGCCGGGCAGCGACCCGGCCGAGCCGACGTGCCGGGCCGCTTCGTGCTGCGCGTGGCCGCGGGTCTCGCGGACCGACACCGCGGACAGGCCGAGACCGATGGCGGCGAACGCGAGGCCGAGGAAGAACGGCTCGGGCCGGAGCCCCGCATGTTCCGCGACGACCCCCGTCGCGAGCGCCGTGACCGCGACCGCGCCGTATCCGGCGGCCTCGTTGAGGCCCATCGCCAGACCGCGGCGTTCGGGGCCGACGAGGTCGATCTTCATGATGACCGTCGTGGACCAGGTGAGACCCTGGCTGACGCCGAGCAGCACGTTCGCGACGAGCACCCACCCCCACGCCGGCGCGACCATGAGCAACAGCGGCACCGGGACAGCGACGAGCCACCCGGCGACCAGGACGGGCTTGCGGCCGTACCGGTCGGCGAGCTGCCCCGCGAAGAAGTTCACCAACGCCTTCGTCGCACCGAACACGACGATGAACGACAGCGCCGCCGTGTAGGCGGTGAGACCGAACACGCGCTGCGCGAGCAGCGGTACGACCGTCCGTTCCTGGCCGAGCATCCCGCCGACCAGGGCGTTGACGCCGACGAGCAGCGCGAACTGCGCGGCGTTCGCGCGCAGCCCGAGCGCGAGCGCGCGGTCACGCGCCGGCGGCGTCCGCGTCGCGGCTGTCACCGGCTCACCGCCAGCGCGCCACCCGCGGCGTCCGCCCACTCCTCCGGCCCCCCGATCACGATGCCCGCGCCCGGCCGCCCGGCGCGTTCGAGCACGCTTGCCGCGCTCGCCGCGCGCTCGCCATGCCCGCACATCACCGCGACGGCGCCCGGCGGCAGCCCCGTCCCGGGATCGGTGAGCGCGCCGAGCTCGACGTGCAGCGCATGGGGGACGTGCCCGGACGCGTACTCGTCGTCCTGCCGGACATCGAGCACCGTCCCGTCGAGCGCGGCGGCGTCGACCAGCGGGTTGCGGGTCACCGGCCGCCCCGCGCCGGTCCAGATCGGGATACCGCCGTCGAGCTCGCCCGCGATGGCGTCGTAGCCGACCTTGAGCGCCTGCCAGACGATCTCGTCGGGGTCCTGGTCTGCGTTGCGGACGAACACCAGCGGTCGCGCGTCATCGACGAGCCAGCCCAGCCAGGTCGCGAACGCCGGCCGCAGCTCGATCGACAGGGCGCCCGGAACATGGGCGGTCGCGAAGTCGCGGACCGGGCGGACGTCGACGACCTGGGCGCCATCCGCGCACAGCCGGTCCACCTCGCCGAGACCGAGCGGCGCGAGCGTCGCCGTCGAGACGACGCGCGGACCGATCCGGTTGCGTTCCGCGAGCCGGTCGAAGTAAGGCGGGTAGCTGCCCAGCCGGCCGAGCAGGGCGCGCACGAACGCATCCTCGCCGGCAGCCGCGAGCAGCGGGTTGGTCCCCCGCTCGCGACCGATCGTCGTCGTCCGCTCGGCGCCGACCGGCGCCGAGCAGAACGACCCGGCCCCGTGGGTCGGGAGCACCGGAGTGTCGTCCGGCAGCGTCATCAGCCGCCGCAGCGAGCGGAACTGCGCCCGAGCCAGCTCCTCCGCGTGCTCCGCACCGGCCAGATCGGTGCGCGCGGCCGCGCCGACCAGCAGCGACCCGCCCGTGAACAACGCCACGACGCGGTCCCCGTCGAGCAGCAGGTACGACAGGTGCTCGAACGTGTGGCCCGGCGTCGCCAGCGCACGCAGTGTCAGCCCGCCGAGGTCGACCTCGTCGGCGTCGGCGAGACCGGTGTGCGGGTACCCGCGGTGACCCGACGCCGCGGCGAGCACCTCCGTTCCGTCGGTCGCCGCGAGCGCGGTCGCGCCGGTGAGGAAGTCGGCGTGCAGGTGGGTGTCCGCCGCGTACGCGACCCGCAACCCGGCGCGCTCGGCGGCGGCGCGCAGCGCGCGCAGGTCCCGGCTCGCGTCGACCGCGAGCGCCCGCCCGTCGCCGAGGTCGACGAGGTACGCGCTGTTGCCCAGGCCCTCGTCGACCAGGGCCAGCGGCGCGTTCATCGGGTGATCGTCTCCCGTTCGTGCGCCGGCTTGCGGCCGTCGACCAGCACGAACCCCAGGTACGGCACCGCGCGGGCCATCCGTGGCATCAGCCAGGCCATCTTCCGCAGGTAGGCGAAGCGCGTCATCGCGCGGCCGGCCACCGCGAACGCGTGGCGACCCTCGTCGGAGAGAAACCCGCGCACGGTCATCATCTCGAACGGCCCGGTGTGCGTCGCGAGGTCGACGAGCCCGGCGCCGCCGTAGCTGCCGACCCGCTCGTCGACGTTACCCGCTTGCCCAGCACCGCGAGGAACGCGTACGGGTCCAGCTCGCGGACTTGCCGCGCCGACAGCCGCGTCACGTCGCCCCCCGTGTCAGTTCTTGACCGCGAGCAGCGAGATGCTGCTGATGCCGTACGTGCGTGTCGCGCCCTTGGCGGAGTCGGAGAGGAACTCGTACGCCGTGTTGTCGCGGACCGTCTGCACCCGCAAGCCGGCTGCCTCGATCAGCGAGCAGTAGTCGTCGATCTGACTGGCGCCGCCGATGCAGGAGGCCCACAGCTCGGCGTTGCAGACGATCGCCTCGGTCAATGGCCGTTCGGTGACGATGTCCGACAGCGCGAGCCGTCCACCGGGCACGAGCGCGCGGGCCGCTGCCTGGAAGACCGCGGGCTTGTCCGCGGACAGGTTGATCACGCCGTTGGAGATGACCGCGTCGACCGAGCCGGCCGGCACGGGCGGGTGCTCGATGTAGCCGTGCACGAACTCGACGTTCGCGAACGCGCTCGCCGCGCGCAGGCGCTCCGCTTTGGCGAGCTGTTCGGGTGTCATGTCGACGCCGGTCACCTGCCCACCCGCCCCGACGAGGTACGCCGCAGCGAACGTGTCCGTGCCGGAGCCGCTGCCCAGATCGAGCACCCGCTGTCCGGCGAGGTCACCGAGCAGGTCGAGGAAGAAGCCGACCCCGGCGAACGACGCGAGCGCCTCGGCCGGCACCCTGTCGAGCAGGTCCTCGGGGTAGCCGAGCCGGGCCGCCAGCTCGCGACCCATCTCGAAGTGGTAGCGCTGCTCCGGGTGCTCGGCGACCCCTCGGTACACCTCCTTGACGCGCCGTTCGAGATCCGCGGTGTCCACCGTCTGCACGACTGTCATGCTGCGCCTCCCTTATTCAAGCGACTTCTTGAAGACTGTCGGGTCTCTGCTACCCTTGTCAAGCGATTCCTTGAACATGCCCTAGTGAGGACACGGCGGTGGGTGACCGAGCGGCGAAGGACGCGCTCTACGACGGGCTCGCCGCCGCCGCCAAGGCGCTCGCGAACGGGCGGCGCGCGGAGATCGTCGACCTGGTCGCCCAGGGCGAGCGATCCGTAGACGAGATTGCCGGCGAGATCGGGCAGAGCGTCGCGAACACCTCGCAGCACCTCCAGCACCTGCTGCGGGCCGGACTCGTCCGGACCCGCCGCGACGGCACCCGCATCTACTACGCGCTCGCGTCGGACCAGGTCGCGGTGGCGTGGGCGCTGCTCCGTGACATCGCGCGCGACCACCTCGGCGAGATCGACCGGCTCGCTGCCGCGTACCTCGGTGAACGGAGCACGCTCGACACCATCAGCCGGCCGGAACTCGCCCGGCGGCCGCGCCAGCGCGACGTCGTCGTCCTCGACGTGCGGCCGCCGGCCGAGTACGCCGCCGGACACATCGCGGGCGCCGTGTCCGTGCCGATCGCGGACATCCGGCGGCGGCTCCGCGAGCTCCCCGCCGACGCCGACATCGTGGTCGCCCGCCCCGACGCGTTGTGTGCGGGATCCGACGGCTCTAGCCAGCCGAATCCCGCACACAACGGTCTGAGCACGACAAGAGCCGACGCCCGGGCTTGAACCGGGAACCTGCCGATTACAAATCGGCTGCGCTAGCCAGTTGCGCCACGTCGGCAAGGAACGCGAGCACTCCCCCCGAGTCGCGCCACCGGATTCTACGACTGGATGCCGATCGTCAGGATGAGCACGACGCCGGCGACATGCGACCCGGCGTCCATGCCCGCGATCCGTTGGACGGCGAGCACCCCGGCGTACGTCCCCGGCGGCTCCAGCACGGCACTGGACGTCCACTGCCGCGCGGCCGGGACCCGCGCGCTCATCTCCAGCGTGGTCGGGCAGGTGTCGGGCGTGGACGTGACGCACGAGCCGATCTGGTCGACCGCGGTGAGCGACGTCGACGACGCGAGGCCCGCGGCGACGACGAGCGACCGCGCGCGCAACGTCATCGGGTACTTCCGCGTCTCCCCCGCCGACCCGGCGGCGACGTCGAAGTCGGCGCGCTGTAGGGTCAGCGGCGCGCGGCCGCGTGGCGTCCAGCCGCGGTAGCCCTGCCCGGCGATCGGGATGAAGACGTCCGACTGGCCGTCGGTGATGAGGAACGCCCGGTACTTCCCCGGTCCCACGTCCCAGCTCGCGCCGAGCTGCATGATCGACGCGCCGTCCTGGCCCGTGGCACCGACCCGCGGCATGACGAGCGCACCGACGGTGTCCCTGTTGGCCGGCGCGGGCGAGAGGAAGAAGCCGACGTACGACCCCTTCGTCGTCATCATCACGTCGGCGGGGTCGACCCGGGTGTTGACGTAGACGTGGAGGTCGACGTAGCCCGTACGGCTGCCGCGCAGCAGGATGCCGTCGCCGGCGGCGGCGGAGGAAGGAAGGGCCAGGCAACCGATCAGGACACACAGCGTCGCGAGCACTGGCACGCGACGCATCAACGGGCTCCCGGCTGGGTCGGGCCGTCTTATCGGCTACGAGACGTCGGCGATCTCTCTGGCGCGTAGGTGCATGTCGAGCTTGCGCTTGATGCGCTGCAGTGCGTTGTCGATCGACTTCACGTGCCGGTTGAGGGACTCGGCGATCTCCTGGTAGCTCTTGCCCTCGACGTACAGACGCAGCACTTCGGCTTCGAGGTCGGACAGCACCTCGTCGAAGTGACGCTGAAGGGCGCGGATCCGTTCGGACGAGATGACGAGGTCCGCGGGGTCGGTGATGGCGACGGTCGGGATGACGTCGCCGAGGACGCGGTCGCCGTCCTCGTCGCTGACGACCGGGCGGTTGAACGAGACGTAGGAGTTCAACGGGGTGTGCTTCTGCCGAGTAGCGGTCTTGATGGCGGTGATGATCTGCCGCGTGACGCACAGCTCGGCGAACGCCCGGAACGACGTCTGCATCTCGGTGTTGAAGTCACGGATCGCCTTGTAGAGGCCGATCATGCCTTCCTGCACGATGTCCTCGCGGTCCGCCCCGACGAGGAAGTACGAGCGCGCCTTGACCCGCGCGAAGTTCCGGTACTTGGTCAGCAGCTCGGCGAGGGCCACGTCGTCCCCGGCCCGCGCCGCGAGGACGAGCTCGTCGTCGGACCGCACCTCGTCCTCGTAGTGCTCGCGATGACGTCGCACTGCGGGTCGCCCTTCGCTGGGTCCAGTAGGCGCGGGTGAACGTACGGTGGGAGGGATAGTAGGACCTTTTGCCCTATCTTGACCACCCCCGTGGATGTTCACCCATCCGCAGTAACGAACGTCGCCCCGTCCGGTTACGGACCAAAGGCTAGGTCTCACTGCCCGCCGCGCAGGCCGGCGAGCACGGCGCGGTCGCGCGGCGCATCGCCGCCAGCACGGTGCGTGACTCCTCAGATCCTCCGCCGGCGAGCCACCTCGGCCAAGGTGACGGCCGCGGCGACCGAGGCGTTGAGCGACTCGGTGGCGCCCACCATCGGGATCCGGACGAGCACGTCGCACGTCTCCGCGACCAGCCGCCCGAGGCCGCGCCCCTCGGACCCGACGACCACGCAGAGCGGCTCGGTGGCGAGCTCGAGGTCGTCGAGCGACAGCTCCCCCTCGGCCGCGAGGCCGACGACCGCGACGCCGGCGGCGGCGTACGACTTCAACGTCCTGACCAGGTTGGTCGCGCGCGCGACGCGAAGGCGCGCCGCCGTGCCCGCGCTCGCCTTCCACGCCGAAGCGGTCAGGCCCGCGGCGCGGCGTTCGGGGACGACGACCCCGTGCCCGCCGAACGCCGCCGCCGACCGCACCACCGCCCCGAGGTTGCGCGGGTCGGTGACGCCGTCGAGGGCGACGAGCAGTGGCGGCTCGGGGTGTTCGAACGCGAGCCGCAGCAGGTCGTCGGGGTGCGCGTAGTCGTACGGCGCGACGACCAGCGCGAGGCCCTGGTGGAGCGCGCCGTTGGTGAGCCGGTCCAGCTCGGACTTGCCGGCCTCGCGGACCGGCACGTGCTGCGCGCCGGCGGCGGACAGCGCCTCGGTGACCCGATCGTCGTGGTCGAGCCCGTGCGCGACGACGAGGGTCCGGGCGGGAACGCGGGCGCGCAGCGCCTCGACGACCGGGTTGCGTCCGGCCACGACCTCGTCGGCGTCGGCGAGCAGGCCGCGCTTCGGCGCGGGCGCGCGCTTCGCGGGCGGGGCCGCGCGGCGCGGCGCGTCGGCGCGGGGCACGGTGATCCCGACGGGCGTACGGCGGCGCGACGGCCACGGACCCGGAGCGTCGACCTGGCCGCGCTCGCCCTTCGGCTTGTCGGCCCGTTTCGCCGCCGCGGCGGCGCGGCGCGCCGCGGGGTGCCCCTTGCGCATCTCGGCGGGCGGCGTCGGGCCCTTGCCCTTGAGCTTGTCCTTGCCCTGGCCGCCCGACCCGACGGCCGAGCCCTTGCGGTGCGACCCGGCCTTGCCCGCCCGGCCGCCCTGCCCGCCCTTGGCTACGCGCTTCCCAGGTGCCACCGGACGCCTCCCGCCGTGTCCTCGACGACGACGCCCGCCGCGGTCAGCCGGTCGCGGATGCCGTCCGCCTCGGCGAACTCCTTGCGCGCCCGCGCGGCCGACCGCGCTTCCAGCGCGATCTCCACGAGCGCGCCGACGGTCGCGGTGAGGTCGCCCGCGGCCTCCGGCCACTGCGACACCGGGTCGAGCCCGAGGACCGCGAGCATCCGCCGTACGGTCGCCCGCGCGTCGGCGGCGGTGGCGCGGTCGCCGTCGGCGAGGGCGGCGTTGCCGCGACCGACGGTCGTGTGGATCGCGCCGAGCGCGCGCGACACCGCGAGGTCGTCGTCCATCGCCGCGGCGAACTCCGTCCACGCGGCGTCGTCGACGACACCGTCGGTCTCGGCGTTGCGGACGAACGTCTCGACCCGGCCGTACGCCGCCGCCGCCTCGGCCAGCGCGACGTCGGAGTACTCGATGTTCGACCGGTAGTGCGCGCCGCCGAGGAGATACCGGAGGACCTGCGGGCGTACGCCCGACGCGAGCACGTCGGCGACGACGAGCGAGTTGCCGAGCGACTTGCTCATCTTCTCGCCGGAGGTGTTCACCATGCCGTTGTGCAGCCAGTAGTTCGCGAAGCCGTCGCCGGCGCAGGAGGACTGGGCGTTCTCGTTCTCGTGGTGGGGGAAGATGAGGTCGATGCCGCCGCCGTGGATGTCGAACGGCTGACCGAGGTACTTCACCGACATCGCCGAGCACTCGAGGTGCCAGCCGGGCCGGCCCGGACCCCACGGCGTGTCCCAGAACGGCTCGCCCGGCTTGTGCGCCTTCCAGAGCGCGAAGTCGAGCGGGTTGCGCTTGGGGCGGTTCGGGTCGACCTTCTCGGTCTGCATCATCGCGTCGGGCTGCTGGCCCGACAGCTCGCCGTAGCGGTCGAACGACCGGACGTCGAAGTACACGTCGCCACCGCTCGCGTACGCGTGCCCCTTGTCGATCAGCGTCTGCATCAACGCGATCATCTCGGGGACGTGCCCGGTCGCCCGCGGCTCGACGGTCGGAGCGAGGACGCCAAGCGCGTCGTACGCGGCGTTGAACGCGCGGGTGTTGCGCTCGGCGACGGCCCACGGGGTGGCGTTCTCGTGCTCGGCGACGTGGATGATCTTGTCGTCGATGTCGGTGACGTTGCGGACGTACGTCACCGCGTAGCCGCTCGCGGTCAGCCACCGCTGCAGGATGTCGAACGCCACCGCAGAGCGGGCGTGCCCGACGTGCGGCGGAGCCTGCACGGTCGGGCCGCAGACGTAGAGCGTCGCGGTCCCTGGCACGACCGGCTCGAACGGTCGCGCGCCACGGGCGCGGGTGTCGGTGAGGACGAGTGGCACCCGGGGATCGTACGTCCCGTCAGGGCGTGTCTCTCATGTCGGGGCCGTCGCGAGCGGCGCAGCAGGCCACGGACATGGGAGACACGCCCTAGCGGCCGTGCAGGACCACGTGCTCCGGAGGGATGCGGATCACGAGCCGGACGGCGCCAGGCGCGTCCCACGGGTAGGGCGCGAAGCCGCGGTACTTCGCGCACAGCGCGTCGATCAGCTCACGCCCGCCCTCCTCCGTGACGACCGCCGTCGCGCGCACCTCGAGGTACGCGTACGGGTTGTCGGGCGCCAGCACCATGACGGAGACGCGCGGGTCGCGTTCGACGTTGTTCGCGTGGCGGCGGCCACGGACCGTGGACATGAGGATGTCGTCGCCGTCGCGCGTCACCCAGTGGATCGTCGACTGCGGCGAGCCGTCGGCGTTGACGGTGGCGAGCGTCGGGAAGGCGGCCGAGTCGAGCCACGCCTTCGCGACGTCGGGGAGGCTGGTCACGGACGCACGGTAGCGTCGAGCCGTGGCGGAGCACACCGGGGGGTACCGGAGCTCCCACCTCGGTGCGGACAAGGCGCGCAGCTACGACGCGGACCTCTACGACCTCGACGCCGCCAAGGGCCTCACCTGGGCGATGGAGCAACGCATCCTCGACCGGATCCTCGCGACGTTCCCGACGACGCCGCGCACCGCGCTCGACTTCGCCTGCGGCACCGGCCGCGTGCTGGGGTTCCTCCTCGACCGCGCTCTCGACGTCACCGGCGTCGACGTCTCCCCCGACATGCTCGCGATCGCCCACGAACACCGGCCGGCCGCGCGCCTCGTG
>CBQZLL010000107.1:0-9588 GCA_967749945.1 uncultured Frankiaceae bacterium | reverse complement strand
GCTCGGCGGGCGGCGCGAGACGCGGGCGGACGACGCGGCGGAAGACGACGCCGTACGGCGCGGCGCCGAGCCCGAACACTGCGCCGACCGCGAAGACGACCGTCTGCGCGGCGGCGAGCCACGCGTTGCCGGTGAGCAGCACGACGGCGAGCACGACGGTGGTGAGCCACGCGCCGAATCGCGGGCCTCGCGGGTCGACGTAGGACATGGCCAGTCTCCTGACGGGAGGGGAGGGGATAGGTGTCAGGAGGGACGACAGCGCATGCTGTCGTCACGGCCGTAGTCGACCGCGCGGCGCCGGGTGAGCTTCGTCGAATACATCACGACGACCTTACGTAATTCACCCGACGGTGTCGAGCACGCCCCTAGGGTCTGCCTCCCGGACCCGTCAGACAGGCCCTACTTCGGCCCCGGCCGGCAGGACCTCAGGCCCGCCGGCGTCCCCGCGACCGGCTTGGCCGGCATCGCGGTGAACCCGGTCGGCGCGTCGTAGCCCGTCGGGTAGACGGTCGTGTGCCGCGCCGCGATCGCGGCCTTGTCGGTGCAGGTGATCCCCTGGAACGTCACCTTCGCCACCACCGACCACGAGGTGGTCGTGTCGAGCGCGGTCCCCTGGACGCTCGGGTTGGTGTCGACGTCGCCAGGCCCGGTGCCGGTCAGGGTCAGCCCGATCGGCTTGCCCAGCCCGGCGAACGACAGGCTCACCTTCTTGAGGTCGTTCGCGTTGTACTGCGACGTCGTCAGGGGTACGAGGAACGACACCGGCGCCGGCTGCGGGCAGCTGCCGTTCTTGCACTTCGACACGCTGACGATCGCGTACGAGTACGGCTTGGTCGCCTGGCCGTGCACGATCGAGAAGGTCGTGGTGACGCGGTAGACGGCCTTGTCCTTGCCGAGCACGTAGACGAGGGCGAGCCCGGTCACGTGCTGGCGGACGTCGGTCAGGTTGGTGCCGGGGCGAGCCGCCGAGACCGGGGCGGCCGGGGCCATCGGCACGGCGCAGAGCACGACGGCGAGCAGGAAACGCAGCGCACGCATGTAGGGGTCCTCCGTTTGCTGGAACGTCAGCGGAGTTCTTTCGACGCCGGACGCCAGAATCCTAGGGGCTTCCGGCAATCGCCTGCCCGACGGCAGCGAGCACGTCGACCTTGCGGGGCTGGCCCGACGCCCGGACTACGACCCGGCCCTCGGCGTCGAGCACGAGGACCGTGGGCGTCCGCAGGACGTGGAACCGGCGTACGACGTCCAGGTGCGACTCCGCGTCGACCTCGGCGTACGTCACGCCGTCGACCATCGAGGTCACCTCGCCGAGGATCCGCCGGGTGGCCCGGCACGGCGCGCAGAACGCCGACGAGAACTGCACCAGCGTCGCCCGCCGCCCTGTCCGGTCGATGCCGAGCGCGGCGAGGTCGGCGGCGCTGAGCGCGTTGTCCTCCGGGACGACCGCGCGGGTCCGCCCGTCCCGCCACCGCCAGAGCACGCCGAACGCCGCGCTCACGGCGAGCGTGACGAGGAGCAGCACGTACGGCGGCACCGTTCGAGGGTAACCCGCGTGTCTCAGCGGTCGAACTGGATGACGAACCCGGTGGCGCTGGCCCGCACGACGAGTGCGGTCGGCGTGAGCTCCGCCGATTTCACCGCGATGCCGAACGGCAGGTCCTTGAACGGGATCGTGAACGACGCCCGCGCCGCGGCGGACAGGGACTGCGCCGCGGTGAGCCGGACGCTGCCGACGGAGACGTGGACGTTCGAGACGACGACGCGCACCGACGTGCTCGTCACCGTGACCGAGGGTGTGCCCTCGACCTCGACCGAGCCGACGTTCGGGACGCCGAACGACGACGTGACGAAGGTCTGCGCACCGCGTACGACGAGCCGGATGTTGCCGGGCTTGGTCGAGAGGTAGTCGGCGAGGTCGGCGTAGCGGAGCCGGACCGTCGCCTCGCCCTGGTTGATCGGGACCGCGACCACCTTGCCGCGCAGCGCCTTGCTGAAGTTGATGTGGACGCCCTCGAGGCGGGCGTCGATGCGGTCGAACCGCACGCCGCCGCGTTCGACGTCGCGCGCCGTGATGTCGACCGAGCCGAACTTCCCGCGCACCGCCTGGGTGACGAACGGGAAGCCGCGGAACGTCACGTCCGGCTCCTCGTGCAGCCCCTCGTGCAGCTTGATCTCGCGTGCGGCGGCGTTGCCCGACGTGTACGCGAGACCGCGGTCGGCGAGCACCAGGAGCCCGGCGAGGAGCGCGAGGGCGATGACGAGGCGTCGCAGCATGCGCGACCTCCGGGGTCAGCCGACGAGGAGTCGGGCGGCGGCGTACGCCACGGGCGCGGCGACGACGAGCGGCACGAGCATCGCGAGCGGACGGAGCGCGGCGGTCCGGCGTTCGTCGAGCGCCTCGACCGAGACGAGGTCGAGCGCGAGGTCGGCGACGACGGCGGCGAGGCCGCTCGCGACCCCGAGGACCATGCCGGACGCGCCGGACAGCGGCGCCCACGCGACGCCGAGCAGCGCGCCGGCCCCGCCCGCGAAGACGACCGCGACGCCGAGACCGAGGACGCCCCGGCGCGCGCCGTGAGCCAGTGCGGGGCGCAGCGCGACGACGTCGCCCACGCGCCCGCCGACGAGCGCCGCGGCCGCGCAGAGCACGCCGGTCGCGGCGGCCGCCCAGCCGGTCTTCGCGCTGGCGGCGAGCAGGTGCGACGCGAACACGACGAGCACCACGGCGGAGACCGTTCCCCCCAGCGCGTCGGCTACGCGCTGCCGGTGCGGCCGCAGCAGCTGGAACGCGAGCGATCCGACGAAGACCAGCGCGACGACGCTCACCGCGCCCGAGATCCCCTCGCCGCCACGGCGTACGGCGAGCAGGTCGGCGACGGCGGCACCGACGACGACGAGTGCCGTCGCGCCCTCGGCGCCGTCGACCTCGGTGAGCGCGAGCCAGGCGAGCGCGACGACCGCCTGCGCGAGGAGCAGCGCGAGGCCGAGCGCGGTGTGGCCCGCTGCCGCGGCGCCGGCGAGCACCGCCGCGGCGGCGACTGTGCCGAGGACAGGGATCGCCTCGCGCGGGTCGAGCGCCGCCGCGCGGGGTTGCGTCACGTCGGGCATGGTCGCACGCGACGGTCCAGCAGCACCGGGAGGTGGCGGCCGAGTCGGTCGAGCAGCTCGGGCGTCACGCCGGACTCGGCGTGTGCGAAACCGGGAACGAGCCACAGCTCCTTGGGCTCGTTCGCGGCCGCGTAGAGGGCCTCGGGGTGCTCCAGCGTGAAGTACGTGTCGCGGTCGCCGTGTACGACGAGCAACGGCGTCGGCGCGATCCGGCCCGCGACCTCGACCGGCGACTCGGGCTCGTCCACCCACTGCTCCGCGAGCCTGGTGCGCAGCAGAGTCCGGCCGACGGCACGGCCGAGACGGCGTTCGACGATCCAGTGCAGGCGGCGCATCGGCGCGGTGTCGCGCACCCGCCACCGGCTCGTCGCGCTGACGCTGACGACGGCGTCGACGCCTCCGGCGAGCGCGGCGTGCCGGAGCACCGCCGAGCCGCCCATCGACCAGCCGCAGGTGACGACGTCGCGGTAGCCGAGCGCGCGCGCCCAGCCGACCGCGGCCTCGACGTCGAGCACCTCGAGCTCGCCGAGCGTCGAGACGCCGGCCGACGCACCGTGCCCGCGGAAATCGAACGCTACGACGCCCGAGTGTCGCGCCAGGCCGCGCGCGATCCGCTCCTGCCAGGGCTTTCGGTGGTGGCCGGAGAAGCCGTGCGCGAGGACGACGGCGGTGTCGCCGGCGTGTGGGAGGTGGGTCGCGGCGAGGCGTACGCCGTCCGCGGTCCGCAGGGTCGTCGCCTCCGGCATTGGGTTATCCTGCCCCATGCGGGCCTCTGGGCGGGTCTGATGGATCTCGCCCGTCGCGAGCGTGCGCAGCAGGGCGCGGATCCTTCAGACACGCCCGGCGACGACGCCGCTCGTAGGGGTCCGTTCGTCGTCTGCGGACCAGTGCCGGACGGAGGTGCAGCGTGAGCGTTCTCCTCGTGCTCACCGTTGCATCCGCGGACGCCGTCCTGCCAGCCCTGGGGCTGCTCGGTCACATCGTGCACACTGCCGCGCCGGAGCCCGGCGCGCTGCTCGACGCGCCCACCGCCGACGTCCTCGTCGTGGACGCGCGCGCCGACCTGGTGACCGCCCGTGCGCTCTGCCGGATGCTGCGCACGACGGGGATCGCGACACCGTTGCTCGGCGTCGTCACCGAGGGCGGGCTCGCGGCGATCACCGCCGAGTGGGGCGTCGACGACGTCGTCCTGACGACCGCCGGGCCGGCCGAGGTCGAGGCGCGGGTACGCCTCGCGCTCGGCCGCGTCATGCGGGACGCCGAGTCCCCCGGCGACGAGCTGATCCGCGGCGGCGACCTCGTCATCGACGAGGCGACGTACCAGGCGCGCATCAAGGGACGGCCGCTCGACCTCACGTTCAAGGAGTTCGAGCTGCTCAAGTTCCTCGCGCAGCACCCTGGCCGGGTGTTCACCCGAGCGCAGCTCCTGCAAGAGGTCTGGGGCTACGACTACTACGGCGGCACGCGCACGGTCGACGTCCACGTCCGGCGGCTCCGAGCGAAGCTCGGCGCCGAGCACGAGGCCATGGTCGGCACCGTCCGCAACGTCGGCTACAAGTTCGTCACGCCGCCCCTCGCCCCGCTCGCCGAGGACGCGCCAGTCCCCAGCCGGTAGCCTCCGGGCGTGACGACGCCGGAGAACGTCAACGTCGACGTCCGGATGCGGCTCGACCCGACCGAGGTCGCGGAGGTCCGCGCGCTCGTCACCGCGGCCGGCGAGGTCGACGGCGTCCATCCGCTGTCGGAGCACGTGACGTTGCACCTCGGCCACGGCGGCGACCTCCAGTCGCGCAACGTCCTCGCCCGCGTCGACGGCCGGCTGGTCGGGTACGCCCACCTCGACCTCACCGACGTCGTCGAGGGCGCGAGCGCCGAGCTCGTCGTGCACCCGGACGCGCGCAAGCACGGGATCGGCCAGGCGATCGTCGGCCAGCTCCTCGGCCTGACGCACGGACGGCTGCGGCTCTGGGCACACGGCGACCACCCGGCGGCGGCGTTGCTCGCGCAACGTCTGGGCTTCCAGCGCGGCCGAGCGCTGTGGCAGATGCGCCGCTCGCTGCTCGGGCCGTTGCCCGCTCCGGTGCTCGCGGAGGGCGTGACCATACGGCCGTTCGTGGTCGGCCAGGACGAGGAGCGCTGGGTCGCGGTGAACAACGCCGCGTTCGCCGACCACCCGGACCAGGGCAGGTGGACGGTCGACGACGTCAGGGTCCGGGAGAAGGAGCCTTGGTTCGACCCGGAGGGGTTCTTCCTCGCCGAGCGCGACGGCGACCTCGTCGGGTTCCACTGGACCAAGGTGCACGGCCACGACGAGTCGCACGAGCACGACCACGACCCGATCGGCGAGGTGTATGTCGTCGGCGTCGCGCCATCCGAGCAGGGCCACGGCCTCGGTCCGGCACTCACGTTGATCGGTCTGCGGCACCTGCGGGCGCGCGGTCTCGGCCAGGCGATGCTGTACGTCGACGAGACGAACACCAACGCGATCCGCGTCTACGAGCGCCTCGGCTTCACTCGCTGGGACACCGACGTCTCGTACGTGAACAGGTAACGTCGCACCGGTGAGAGTGCTCCTGTTCGGGACGTACGACACGCGCCGCCACCCACGCGTCGAGGTCCTCCGCGACGGCCTGCGTGCCGCGGGCGACACTGTCGAGGAGTGCAACGTCCCGCTCGGCCTGGACACCGACCTGCGCGTCCGGATGCTCAAGCAGCCGTGGCTGCTGCCGGTGCTCGGCGTCCGCGTGCTGCGCGCGTGGACGCTGCTGTGGTGGCGTTCGCGGCGACTTGCGCCCGCCGACGCGGTGCTCGTCGGCTACCTCGGGCACCTCGACGTACGCCTCGCCCGGCGGCTCTGGCCGCGGCGGCGAATCGCGCTCGACTACCTCGTCTCCTTGAGCGACACCGCCGCCGACCGCGCGGCCGGTGGCGGGCTCGTGCAGCGCGCGTTGACCGCCGTCGACCGCGGCGCGCTGCGCGCGTCCGACGTCGTCGTCCTCGACACCGAGGAGCAGCGCGCGACGGTGCTCGCCTCGCCGCGCGGCTCGGTCGTGGTGGCGCCGGTCGGCGCGCCGGCCTGGTGGTTCACCGAGCCGCGCGCGCTGCCCGACGATCCGCTGCGCGTCGTGTTCTTCGGGCTCTACACGCCGTTGCAGGGCACGCCCGTCATCGCCCGCGCGGTCGCGGCACTCGCCGACGAGCCACGGGTGACGTTCACGATGGTCGGCCGCGGCCAGGACCTCGCCGAGGCGCGGCAGCTCGCGGCCGCCAACCCGCGCGTCGACTGGGTCGACTGGCTCGACCCGGCCGCGCTGGCCGACGCGGTCTCCCGGCACCACGCCTGCCTCGGCGTGTTCGGCACCGGCCCGAAGGCGTTGCGGGTCGTCCCGAACAAGGTCTACCAGGGCGCGGCGGCGGGCTGTGTCGTCGTCACGTCGGACACGCCCCCGCAACGCGCGATGCTCGGCGACGCCGCGTGTTACGTCCCGCCGGGCGATTCCGACGCGCTCGCTCGGACGCTGCGCGCGCTGGCCGGTGACGTCGACCGCGTGGCGAAGCTGCGACACGCGGCGTACGACCTGGCGCAGACGCGGTTCCGCCCCGAGCAGGTCGTCGCGCCGCTACGCGCGGCGCTGGGGCGTGTCTGATGGATCTCGCCCGTCGCGAGCGGCGTCCAGGGCGGCGCATCGCAAGGCGGAGGAGGAGCGATAGCAGCGCTATCGCGACGACGACAACGCAGCGAGGGGCCGTGCTGGGCGTTCGCGCAGCAGGGTGGAGATCCGTCAGACACGCCCTGGTGGAGACCCGATGACGCTGCCCGCGCTGCCGCTCAACGCCTGGCTCCGCTACGACGTCGTCGAGCGGATGTGGCGCCGGATCGGTCCGGTCGAGCGCGTGGTCGAGGTCGGGCCGGGCCGCGGCGCGGTCAGCGTGCGGTTGTCCCGCAACGCGCGCGAGTACGTCGGCTACGAGCCCGACCCCACGTCCGCGGCGATCGCGTCGCGGCGGTTCGCCGCGGCCGGGCGCGGGACCGTCGTCAACCACATGCTCGACCCGCACGACGAGGCGGGCACCGCGGACGTCGTGTGCGCGTTCGAGGTGCTCGAACACATCGACGACGACGTCGCGGCGCTCGAGGCGTGGGCGACGCACCTGCGACCCGGCGGGTGGCTGCTGCTCAGCGTGCCGGCGTTCGCCGAGCGGTACGGCCCGTGGGACTCCCACGTCGGCCACTTCCGCCGCTACGACCCCGACCTGCTGCGCGAGCGGCTCGTCGCCGCGGGCTACCAGCCGGTCGAGGTGCGCGCGTACGGCTGGGGTCTCGGCAACGTCCTCGAACGCGCCCGCGACGCGATCGCCCGCCGCCGCGCTACCGCCGCGACCGTGGCCGAACGCACCGCGCAGAGCGGGCGGCTGCTCCAGCCGCCGGACGCGCTGGGGTTCGCGACGGCCGCGGTGGCTGCGCCGTTTCGCCTGCTCCAGCGGGCCCGCCCCGACGCCGGTGTCGGCCTGGTCGCCCTGGCCCGCAAGGCGTAGCCAGCCAGCCAGGCTCACAACGTTGTGTGCGGGGATCCGGCCGCCTAGAGCCGTCAAATCCCGCACACAACGCGGTCGGCCGGGCGGCGCCTACCGGACGGTGCCGATCCCGTCGATCACGATCTTCGGGCGCCCGGCCGTGCCGACCGCGATGACCCAGATCGAGTGCGCCTTCGGTTGGCCGGAGAACAGCGCCGACGTCCAGAGGACCTGCTTCTTCAGCGTGCTCGACGAGCGGGTGTCGACCGTCGCCTTGTAGACGCCGTCGACGTACACGCGGAACTGGCCGCACGCCGTGCACTTGTCGCCGATGACGTAGAACCGCGAGGTCTCCGACTTCAGCGACAGCTTCGCGCCGGCCGTACCGGTCTGGTGCAGCGAGCTCAGCCAGTGACCGCTCACCGTGTAGCTCGCCCACCCGCTGGAGTACGTCATGTACACGTACCGGTCGTCGACCGGCGCGGACGTGTACTTCGTCGTCGTCAGGCTCGGGTTGCCGAGGCTGTCCCAAGACCGGACGAGGAAGTGGTACGTCTGCCCCTGCGCGACCTTGACCGGGACGTTGCTCGCGCCGAACACCGCCGAGTGCGCGGTCGTGCCGGTCTTCCACGGCTTCCACGACGTGATGACCCACGAGGAGCCGACCTTCGTCTTCGTCGCGTACGACACGTCCCACTTCACCGCGTGGGTGCCGCCCCAACTGACCGTGAACGGACCGGTCGTCGACACCGACGACGCGAGCGTCGGCGTCGCGAGTGTCGCGGTCGGCCCGTCGTAGTTGAGCTTGAGCTTGTACGACGTGCCCGCGCTGTTGTCGGCCGAACTCGCCAGGAGCCAGCCGATCAGCCAGCGCCCGCTGCGGCAGGTGCGGGGCGGTGACGTGTCGCAGAAGTCCGAGCCAGGGATGACGTAGTCGGTGGCGGTCTCGTCGACCTCGTACGCCAGCGGTTCGAGGCCGCCGTCCGCGACTCCACCGTCGGTCGTGGGCTCCCAGATGTAGAGGTTGGCCAGGTTCGCGTAGCCGTTCGGGTCGAACGTCCACGTCCAGTCGAGCTCGTCGCCGCTCGTCACGGCCGCGCTGCGCAGGTACGACGACCGCGACCCCCACGTCAGGGGGACGCTGGTCGACTCGTTGTTCGCCGCGGGCACGCCCTCGTAGCCGTCGCTCGCGTCGAGCATCTTCGCCGGGACGACGTTCGTGTCCGCACCGCCGCCGCCGCCAGTGGCGGTGAGGCTGAACGTCTGGCCGATCTTGTTGACGTTCGGCACGGTGAACGTCGCCTCGCGCCTTGTGACTCCGGCATCGAAGAAGTCCGGCGCGGCGCTGTACGAGCCGAAGCCCGACGTCACCGACAGCGCGGGCACGCTCGGCTGCGGCGCGACTCCGGTCGGGTCGACGTGGATCGCCTCGACCGGGCGCCTACCGACCGCGGTCGCGATCTGCGCACCGCGCGCGACGGACATCGCCATGAACGGCGTGCTGCCCGCCCCGAGCGCGAGGGCGCCGGCGATCTTCGCCGCGCCCTGGCCGATGTTCACGTTGGCGCCGGTGTGGTCGGCGCCCGCGATGACCGCGGCCCGCGCCGCGTCGCCGACGAGCGGCGTCGCGGACGACGCGAGTAACGCGACCTCGCCCGCGACCATCGGCGCGGCGAAGCTCGTCCCGCTGACCTTCTGGATCACGGCGGGGCCGGTGACCGCGCCGGTGTCCGGGTCCTCCGGCGGGTACCACAGGCTGAGGCAGTGGCCGGGCGCGACGACGTCGACGTCGCCGCGGTTCGAGAAGAACGCGACGGTCCACGGCGTGGACGGGCTGACGGAGACGGAGCAGTCGTCGCCGGTGACCTGGCCGGTCGCGCCGACCGCGAGGACGTACGGGTCGCCCGCTGGGAAGTTCGCGCGTTCACCGCCGTCGTTGCCCGCAGCGAGGACGACCGTCACCCG